>NZ_CP072551.1 GCF_019343495.1 Acinetobacter lwoffii
CTTTGGAGATTCAAGAAATGGCTAAACGTTTTAGTCCCGAATTTAAACAGCAAGCGATTGATTATGCACTTTCAAACTCACACGAGTCTGTAGCTGCAATCGCCCAGAAATTAGGTGTGGGTTATTCAACATTAGATAAATGGATTCGTGAAACCAATCCGGCAGGTTCAAGCAAACGTCAACTTTCACCAGAACAACAGCGGATCGTGGAATTAGAGAAAGAAGTCAAACAGCTCAAGGAAGCCAATGACATCTTAAAAAAAGCGCATGTGTACTTTCTAACAGATCATGCCAAGAAAAGTACACGGTAATTCAAGATCTAGATATGAATGAAGTCACCGTATCTTCTGCCTGTAAATACCTAGGTGTCAGCACTTCAGGCTATTATGCCTGGCGAAAACGTCAAGCCAATACGGCACAGAAATATAATGAATTAAAAGCCGTATATTGGCAGCATCATGCACGATTGGGTGCACCTTCATTAGTACATGACATACATGATTTAGGTTACAACATGAGCGAACGTACTATTGGAAGGATGCTAAAAAAGCTTGGTTTACGTAGCAGGATTGCACGTAAATACAAGCATACGACTGATTCAACCCATCGTTTGCCTACAGCACCCAACTTGTTGGATCGCCAATTTACAGTTACTCAGCCTAATAAAGTCTGGACAACAGACATTACCTATATCCGCACTAAAGAAGGTTGGTTGTATTTATGTGTGATGCTAGATTTATTTAGCCGTCGTATCGTGGGGTGGCAAACCAGCCATCGAATAGACCGCCAGTTGGTGTGTGATACGTTTAACTATGCAATGGCTCGTCAGGGTTATCCAACTGGTGTTATGGTTCATTCGGACCAAGGCTCACAGTACTGTAGTCGTGATTTTAGAGCGCTGTTACTGAAAAATGATTGTACTCAGAGTATGTCTAGACGTGGAAACTGTTGGGATAATGCAGTGACTGAAAGCTTCTTTCATACATTAAAAGGTCATGTGGTACATGGCAGTGTGTTTTCGACTCGAAAAGAAGCGAATGCTGTCTTGTTTGACTATATTGAAATTTATTACAATCGAGTCAGAAGACATTCTGCAAACGGCTGGTTAAGTCCAGAAGCCTTTGAACAGAAATATATTAAAAGTTTAGAGGGGCTGGTTGTCCACGATACTGTCTAGGATCAATGGTCATACCCTTCTCTTAGGTTAAGTGTAAGAGGATATTCTTGTTCCAAACAAATATCACTAAGAAGCTTAGGCCTTAACTGTTCTTCAAGAAAATCATCAGCTGTTCCCTGATCGACTAAAATAGGTAAATGAACTTCAGCGTTTTTGATTAATTCAATCGCATCATAGCTTTTCCATAAAGTTTCGGTTTCACCTAGATAGTGTGTAAAAGCCTTTTTCCCCCAAGGTACTTGGCTAGGTGCAACAATTGGTGCAAAAGCAGAAATACTTTTATACAGCTCAGGGTTTTTTAAACCAATTACTAATGCACCATGACCACCCATGCTATGCCCCATAATACTTTGGACTTGATTGGTCGGAAAATTCAGGTCAATCAGATTTCTGAGCTCCTCCACAATATAATCATACATTTTGAAATGCTGTGACCAGGGTGCTTGTGTTGCATTCACATAGAATCCTGCGCCTTGGCCTAAATCATAATCTGCATGATCTGGTACATCCTCTCCACGTGGGCTAGTATCTGGTGCAACAATAATGACTTTATGTTCAGCCGCATACTTTTGTGCTCCGGCTTTAGTAATAAAGTTCTGTTCGTTGCAAGTCAGTCCTGATAACCAATATAAAACTGGCAACCGCTCATCTTTGTCATGAGGTGGCAGATATATTGAGAATTTCATTGAACAGTTTAATGCTATTGACTGATGGCGATACACTTGTTGCGATCCACCAAAAGAAGCATGTTTCTCAATTATTTCCATAATCAATTACCTATGTTGAGCAAGACTTCATGAGAAATCAAGTAAACAAAGAGTCTGACATTCTCCACAGAGAATAGTGATAAAGAATTAAAATGTAGGCAGGTTTATTGAACCTATACACGATGCCTACACAGATAGATCTGTTTTACAGATAATGTACCGTTTTAGAGGATTCCATGCATGTCAATCATGATTCACATGCATGGAAAAGCATAAGGTCTGACGCAATTATTCGTAATGAATTACAGTACGAATTGACTTACCTTCATGCATTAGATCAAAGGCTTCATTGATCTGATCCAAGCCCATCGTATGTGTCACAAATGGTTCTAATTGAATTTTACCTTTCATGGCATCTTCAACCATTCCTGGAAGTTGCGTACGACCTTTTACGCCACCAAAGGCAGAACCTAGCCATTTACGACCAGTAACCAGTTGGAATGGACGGGTAGAGATTTCCTGACCTGCGCCAGCTACACCAATAATTACGGATTGACCCCAGCCACGGTGTGCACTTTCAAGGGCTGCACGCATTACATTCACGTTGCCAATACATTCAAATGAATGATCTACACCCCAGCCAGTCATTTCGACAATGACTTGCTGGATTGGTTTATCGTAATCTTTAGGGTTCAAGAAGTCCGTTGCACCAAACTCTTTTGCCAGCGCAAATTTATCTGGATTCATGTCAACCACAATAATACGCCCTGCTTTAGCTTGACGTGCGGCTTGTACGACTGCCAAACCAATACCACCTAAACCAAAGACCGCAACACTATCACCTTCTTGTACTTTAGCCGTGTTGTGTACTGCACCGATACCCGTTGTGACACCACAACCTAGTAAGCAGACATGTTCGTGATTGGCTTCAGGATTGATTTTAGCCAATGATACTTCTGCCACTACCGTGTATTCACTGAACGTTGAGCAGCCCATATAGTGGTAAATCGGTTGACCATTGTAGGAAAAACGAGTGGTGCCATCTGGCATTACGCCTCTACCTTGAGTTTCGCGAACGGAAATACACAAGTTCGATTTTCCAGATTTACAGAATACGCACTCGCCACATTCAGCAGTGTAAAGTGGAATAACATGATCACCTGGTTTGATGCTAGTCACGCCTTCACCAACCTCAACTACAACACCAGCACCTTCATGCCCGAGAATAGCCGGAAAAACACCTTCAGGATCATCGCCAGATAAAGTAAATGCGTCTGTATGACACACACCGGTATGGGAGATCTTAATTAATACTTCACCTTTCTTCGGTGGTGCAACATCAACTTCAACAATTTGAAGAGGTTGACCAGGACCAAACGCAACGGCAGCACGTGACTTCATGGAATAATTCCTTATACAGATCTATTTTAAATATGATTTTAGAATCTTGGCGATTTCAGCCAATTCTTCTTTTCGTTGTTGTTCTGTGGTTTCACCTGATACTAAAGTGTCCTTTAAATGAACCTCCAACATTTCATTCATCAAACCATTAATAGCACCACGCACAGAGCATATTTGTTGCAGAATTGCACCACATTCCACATTGTCTTCTAACGCTTTTTCAATCGCTTGCGTCTGACCTTTGATCTTTCTGACGCGTAGAAGAATCTTTTTTTTGTCTTCAACCTGATTAGGCATCAGACCTCCTTATTAGCTAGCATTAATACTATACTACCCCATAGTATAAAAAAAGCAATATTTTTTATAAATCGAAAATCAAAAAGCTCTTTAGCGAAAATTTTCTATTCCTGTTTTTAGTTTTTTTTAAATTAACATCATAGAGCTTATGCGAAAGTCACAAAAAAATGGGACTTTTAGCTCCCATTTTTTATTTTGTCTCATGTTCTTTGTAATGCTGTGACCTTTTAGAATTATGTTTTAAATTTTAGCCACCTTGTAGATATTTTGAACGTTTCAAGCCTTGAAAATACTACCGAAAGTTTAGATTAAACTGCCTTTACAGACTCTAATAGAATATTTTTAGTGAGCGGATGATATTTATTATTCATTATTAAGGAATTATTAAATCCTATAAATATCATTTATTGGATTAATTTACTTTGGTACTGTGCACATCATCCCCCAGTTAAAAAATAAGGAACAATTATGAATAAGATGATGAATGCTCTTATCTTAGAAAATTTTGGTGATCATGAATTTAAACGTGTAGAACTGCCTATACCTCAACCAGAGGCTGGGCAAGTTCTAGTACGTATTCATGCTAGTGGTGTAAACCCTATTGATTATAAAATTCGTCTTGGTGAAGCACCATATGCTATGCCAGAGCTTCCTGCCGTGTTGGGAACAGATATGGCTGGGGTTGTCACTGCTGTTGGTGAAGGTGTCACCCACTTCAACGTTGGAGATGAAGTTTACGGTCTGATTGGTGGCGTTCGTGGTCTTCAAGGATCTTTAGCAGAATATGTTGTAGCAGATGCCGATCTGATCGCATTAAAGCCACGCAATATCTCTATGCGTGAGGCAGCAGTACTACCATTGACGTTCCTCACCGCTTGGGAAGGTTTAGTGGATAATGCGAAGGTCCAACCAGGGCAAACTGTACTGGTTCAGGGTGGTGCTGGTGGCGTTGGTTATATGGTTGTTCAGCTTGCAAAAGCACTTGATGCAAATGTTTGGGCGACTGGTCGTACAGCTGATCAATCACTGATTTCAGAACTCGGTGCAACACCTCTCGATTACACAACAGCATCTTCCGATGACATTATTGCTGCAAGCCCTGAGGGTCAAGGTTTTAACATTGTTTACGACACTGTGGGTGGTCCAGTACTCGAAGCTTCACTTTCCATGACAACTCACTATGGCCACATTACCAGCTGTGCTGCATTTGGTAATCATAATTTAGCGAGTTCATCTCTACGGTGTGCCACAGTGTCTGGCGTATTCGTCCTAATGCCGATGTTAACAGGCAATCGCCGTGCTCATCATGGTGATATCCTTAAGATCGCGACTCGTCTTGTTGAGGAAGGTAAACTGCGTCCTATTGTTGATCCTCGTCATTTTACTCTAGACCAAGCGATTGAGGCTCATGATGCTGTTCAAGATCGCTCTGCCAATATTAAGGTCGTGATTGATGTCATTTAACGCACTTCAGGCCAAGACTTGGCGCTTCAATAGTATTGGAGATACAGATGTTCTGACATTAGAAACACTTCCTGTTGCTTTACCAGCAGCAGGAGAAGTTCTAATCCAGATGAAAACGATCGGACTCAACCGGGCTGATGTAATGTTTCGGCGTGGTAATTATATTCAAAAGGCAGTATTCCCTTCTCGTCTCGGATATGAAGGAGCAGGCATAGTTCTTGCGATAGGTGAAGGTGTACGCCAATTTTCTCCAGGAGATGCAGTATCGATTCTTCCGACTGACAATCTAGCCAAATATGGGACATATGCGGACAAGCTCCTGATTCCAGAAACTTTTTTAGTTCACAAACCCGATAGTTTAAGCTGGGAAGAAGCTTCTTCAATCTGGATGCAGTATTTGACGGCTTGGGGTGGTGTAATCCATGCTGGTGGAGTTTCGAAAGGAAAAACGATCTTGATCACAGCAGCTTCAAGTAGCGTAGGACTAGCTGCGATACAGATAGCTGAAGCAGCGGGAGCTAAGGTCATTGCAAGTACACAGACGATAGAGAAAAAGCAACGTTTACTGGATCTCGGTGTTAAAAATGTTATAGCCACTGAAGATGAACCAGATTTGTATGAGGCGCTTGTATTACGTTTAGGTGGAGAACATCTTGATGTCGCCTTCGATGCTGTAGGAGGGCCTCATATTGAACAGATTGCAAAAGCGATGTCTGTGGGAGGAACTATGGTTATGCATGGTGCACTTAGCCCGGAGATCACACCATTTCCCCTTAAAGTTGCATTATGAACCGTACCGGGTTTGTCGGAGACTTTTTTATTTAAGTTAGGCCACCTGACCTAACGGGTTAATCTTATCATAGTACATTGCTTCAAACTCAAAAGGCGACTTGTAACCCAATGCACTGTGTACACGCTCTTTATTGAACCAATCTACCCAGTTGAGTGTCGCAAGTTGTACATCCGCTAAACCTTGCCAATCTGCTTTTAAATATTCAATCACCTCTGTTTTGTATAAGCCATTCACTGTTTCAGCCAAAGCATTATCGTATGAATCACCAGTTGTACCGACTGACGCTCGTAAATTTGCTGCTTCTAGACGATTGGTATAGCGAATGGAAAGATATTGCACACCTCTATCGGAATGATGAATTACATTCTTTGGCATACCTCGATCATGCAAAGCTTGTTCTAATGCATCAAGCACCATATCTGTATTCATACGTGTTGATACTTTCCATCCAACAATTGCTCGTGAAAACACATCAATAATAAATGCGGTATAGACCCAACCTGACTTGGTTTGAATATACGTAAAGTCACTGACCCACAGCTGATCTGGATGATCAGCACTAAAATTACGTTTCACTAAATCATTCGCTCGTTTTTGATCATCTCGGCTACGGGTGGTTTGTTTGTTCTTACCTCGCCAAACACCTTGTATACCTAGCTTTTTCATTAATCGAGCAACAGTACAGCGTGCAATAATATAGCCTTCACGTTTCAGTTTTTGCCAGACTTTACGTACACCATACCGACCTGAACTTTCCTTCCAAATTCGTTTAATCTCCTCAGCATGATGCAAGTCATGTAAATCTCGCTTTGCTCGATGTTCTGGATTTTCGCAGAGATCTAGAGTCCGGTAATAGGTTGAAGCTGCGATCGGTAAAATCCTACAAATCGCATCAACACCATATAAGTCTTTATTGTTATGGATGAAATCCACCATTATTTGTGTGGGCGGTCGAGCTCCGCCTGGGCGAAAAAAGCGGCTGCTTTACGTAGAATTTCATTCGCACGTTGCAGTTCTTTATTTTCGCGTTCCAGTTGTTTGATACGTTCTTGGTCTGAAAGCTGCTGTACTTTAATAGGATTTTGCTGATCTAAATGCTTTTGATGCCAGGCACGAAGTGTTTCAGGAGTACAACCAATCTTAGGCGCAATTGCTGTGATTGCAGCCCAAGTAGAAGGATAATCTTTTTCAGATTCAATCAATAATTGAACCGCTCTTTCTCTGATTTCAGGGGTATATTTTAATTTTGTCATCGGGATAGTCTCTCAGAATATTGACTCTCCGACAAACCCGGTACGGTTCATAATTTTCAAGCTTAATCTATACAGGTATATTTTGTTGAATTACGTTTTTTTATTAAGATATTTAAGGGAAAATTCTTACGGAAAAAATGTTTTTTATCACTGAACCATATACAAGTAGCTAAATTATCGTGCAATTTTTCAACCATCATTGGATGACTACCGTAAACTAGGTAAACAATATCACCAATATAGATATTATTCATCTTTAGTCAGCCAAGCATAAGATCAAAATTCTGAAACTTCTGATAAATAAATTAATGCCATCAATTGAGAACTTTTTTTAAGCTGAGAAAGCATTTATAAAGTCCAATTAAGTCCTTGTCCCATTTCATAAATAATGAGTATTAATGCAATTACCATTAGTGAAATGACAATGGCTTCGACCTTAGTGAGAATCTTAAATTCTCCACCTTTCATCTTTTATATAATAAACAAAGTGAACAATAAATAACAATAATGTTACAAAAAAATTACTGGATGTTACAAAAATAAGGCTGGTAAAGAAAAATCTCTCAAAGGAGGTGCTAATTCTTTTCAAACTTAACCTTATGTACTAGGCGATTTCCTGTATAAGACTCATGACCTACTGCGATCATATCAACACCACCTTCTTCTTCTAAACTTAATAAGAAAGTATGGAAACCCCGCATGTCATTTAACTCAATATTATTGCTGATCCATTTCATCGTACCTGGTTCCATATTGTTTATGTCTTCTTGGATTTTATTGTAGGGGGGATTACCGCAGTTGACCATTTGCTATGCTCTTTTTATAATTTGCCATTAAATTATCTTCGCTATAAAAGATTTTTAAGAAAATCGGTCTGTATTTGGCCAATTAACGCTACAAAAAAAACTCATCCGATAAGTATTCTTACCTAAACCCAAGGTTCTATAACTTGGATCCTGAATATCTTACATACGCAGACATAGCTCATACATCGGAATTTAAACTTAGCCTCTACACTGAAATTAAGTTTTAGAAACATAGAGGAAATTCAGATGGAAAAGTATTCAAAGATTCTAATCCTGAGCTTATTTGGATTTACTGGAACAGTAGCTATTGCAGATGAATCCATTCCAATAGAAGCAACTGCCGCCGCCGAAGCACAACAGGTTGCTTTAGATTATGGAAATGAGAAAGACAAAAAATCTGAATCATCTGAAAGCCCTTAATTAAAGGAATGCCGGTCAGTTAAGAAATTGACTGGCATTTTCTTGGGTATTTCTGTGGTGTCCCTTTCATAACTCGTGGGCAACTCCTCACTCCCTCTCAGGCAAAACATATCTCTTAGATTTTTCCAGTAAACTTTCTAAATGTTTAGGTAAATTACCTGCGGAGTCTAAAGAGTCGAATCTTAATATATTCAGAATGCCAATAGATGCAATATGAAAGCTGGTTCTCAAAGGACTGACTTTTGCACGTTGAGCCATATGTTTCATTGTCTTCTTAGAATATTATAGGCAATACCCCCCATAATTCTTGATAAACTAAATCAGGTTGCTTGCTCCTCAAATGCTTGCCCTCCTGTAAATCACTTTTGATTTCTCGGTAACACATTTTTATTTCCCAGCGCTGAGCATAAAGCTTCGCCAAGCCTATCAGTGGATATGTCTTTGGGTCCATTAATAAAGTGATATAACGTCTAATTTTCCCTGCCTGCTTAACCTCAATCAAACGCGCTTCCCAATACCCTGTTGCCATTAGAGGCCAAAAGCCGCTGTAAACTGGATCCTGAACTAAAAATCTATAATCAGGAAATCAATAAAGAAGAATAGAAATTAAGTATGGATTGGCAGTCTAAAAACTTTCAAAATGCTTTCAGAACGTTATCGCAATAGAGCTAAACGCCCCCCTTTTGAGATTCAATCTAGTTGCTGGAATTTATAATTTGCAACTGAGTAAGAATGATTTATGAAGGCGGTCTAATGCTAATCTAAGAAAATAAAAAAAATCCTAAAACCATTTAACTTCTTAGGATTTGAATGGGCAGGATATAAATATAAGCTTATGCTTGAATATCTAAGGTCATTTCAATTTTGTCCTGTGACCAGATTTCGATGTCATATTCAATCACTAGATCATCTGATTTTGAAATACGTTCAATATAAGTGGCGGTTTGACTTAAAGGAATACCTAAGTGCTGGCTCTCAAAATGAGACACACCGGTATTTTTAATTTTTAACTGACTACTCGTGTAATTATAATGAAAGTGATTTTTAATGACATCTTGTACCGAAGTAATCACATCATAATTCAGCACATTTGGAAACAGCGCAACAGGTAAATAATTATATTCTAGAAGTACAGGTACATCATCAGCATAACGTAAACGAATAATTTCAATAAAGCCCAATTTACGATTTTCTTCACTAAAAAGATTACTGTGATCCAATCGCTCCAACTGTCTGGTCGAGATTAGTTCAGTTCTGACATTAAAACCCTGTGCCTTCATATAAGAACGAAAATTTTCAATTGAGTTTGGAGAATATTGAATTTTTTTATTACTCACGAACCAGCCGAGATTTTGCCGTTTGAAAATTTTATCTTCGGCACGAAGCTGTTCATAGGCCTTACGCACTGTTTCCCTTGAACAGTCAAACTTTAATGCCAAGTACCGTTCGGATGGAATCATTTGATTAGAACTATAATTTTTCAATTCAGCCTCAATCAAATCTCTGATTTCCATATACTTCATTCAGTGAATCCAGTGAGTGCTCATAAATGATAAAGATAGTACTAAATTAAAGAACAGAGGAAAATTAAAAACAAGGTACGATCAGTAAAAAGATGCATTCCTTTGTTTTAATGAGAATGTTTAGCAGCATGATTAATACGTGATTCTGAGAGAATATCGTTGTCCATTCATAATGTTATCATTTATGCAAAAAGAATAGACTAAATTTGTCTAGGAGAGTGGTGACGGTTCAATCTAACTAAAAGGCATCTACCAAATGGCGGCTATTCGTAATAGTCGACTGAGAAAATCACGTACCTTGATTCTAAGCAGTTATTGCCCACCTCCATACTAGCACGTTTCCTGGCACAGTCCCTATCTGTACACTTGAATGCCTTTGACTATCTAAAGGTAATCTTTAAGAAAATGGGATTTATAGGGCAATATACTAAGATCTCTAGATCTGTTGAATTCGGCAAGCTCACTGAGTGTGGTTCCGTAACGTGACACTAGGTAACGTCTTGGGCTGCTGTCTGTAGGCAAAAATTAAAGCTGTGGTTTAAGGCTGGCATATTTTAAGATTTATTTTAATTTACCACTGATGTCTGGATTTTTAGCTAATTATACCATATCCAAAAAACATATATTTACTAATAATTGCTTAGGCTATTTATTATAAAAAACAACCATATATCATTGATATATGAACATTTATTTCTATTTTTTCTATAGACATAAATTAATTAATTTTTTAGGCCCCCATACACTATCTAAGCTGAGTCAATTAAAACCTGGTATAAGTCAATGTCACATTGACTTATAGAAATAATATTTAAAAACCTTTTTTTATTTTGAATTAGGGTGTCATCAATTAGCTTGAGAAAATCCTACCGGTCCTCATAATTTCTTCATGAATAAACGCTATGCATTAATAGATGATTGGTGGGAACAGGTTAAAGATCTGTTACCTGGACGAATGGGTACTGTTGGAGTAACGGCCAAAGATAACCGACTATTTGTTGAAGCGCTATCGTTCAGGTATCCCGTGGCGAGACTTACCCGAACGCTTCGGTGATTTTAGAGTAGTGCATACTCGTTTTAGTCTTTGGGCTAAAACAGGTGTGTGGCAGAGAGTCTTTGAAGTGCTGTCACATGACCGTGACAATGAATATGTGATGTTAGACTGCACCCCATTGTACGTGCTTACCAACACAGCGCTGGGAGGAAATCAGGCGAATAGGCGCAGTAAAGGGGGCTTAAGCACCAAAATTCATGCCCGTACTGATGCTTTAGGCAACCCGACAGGATTTTATCTCACGGATGGGCAGGTTCATGACTTAAACGGTTCAGATGTGTTGCTGGACTTATCGTTGAGCCAGACCTGGCTTATGGATAAAGCCTACAACTCCAGGGATCGGGTCATTGATCTAATTTTAGAGGCGAAGGGTCAAGTTGTGATGCCAGCGAAAAGTAATTCTATTGATCAGCGTGATTATGATTGACATATCTACAAGGCAAGACATCTGATCGAGAATTTTTTTGCCAAGCTCAAACAATATCATGCTATTGCCACACGCTATGATAAATTGGCTCAAAACTTCTTATCAGCGATCTTTCTGGCTTAATTGATAACACGTCCTAGTTTGAGATTGTCAAAAAAAGTGTAGCAACTTGCTACACTTTTTCACTTTTCTGAATAAGCTGTTTTAAAAAATCTTCTAGTTGTAAGAGACTAGCTTCGTCAATTTCCGAGATATTCAGAGAAACCTTAAGCTGTTTTTGATTGAGTTTGATATTCCCCGCAATCTTACCTGCATATTCAATTTTTCTAACCACAGATGTTGTGGTCAGTTTTCCTGGATCCTGACTCAATATTTTTTCAGCATAGGCAGTAACTTTACTTTGCTCTAGTTTTTTGTCTTTTACTTTTTCCCAAGCCCCTAGCAAAGCCTTTTCGGCCTCAGAAAGTTGCTCTATATGATCCGACAGAAATTTTTTGAATGCAGTTGCAGCAGTACGACCTAGTAGGCCTGGTTCCACATCAAGGTCATTTAAAATTACTTGAGGCAGTTTTTCGTATGCTAAATACTTGTACATATCTTCGCGATTTAAACCCAGTGAATTGGCTAAACGTTGCTTGTTTTTCTTTAACTTCTCATCAAGTGAGTTCAGGCCAATAAAAATTTCATAATCTGTCAGGTCCTGACGCTTTAAATTCTCTGCTAAGGTTAACAAAGATGCTTCTACATTATTCGCATCAATGATAATCGCTTCAATCACAGACTTGCCGAGTAAATGGTGCGCCCGTAAGCGCCGCTCGCCTGCAATGAGTTCATATTTCAGATTATCAAGTTTACGTACTGTAATGGGCTGCAACAGACCGACTTCATTAATGGAATCCGCCAGTTCTTTTAATTGTGACTCTTCAAATAATTTACGCGGCTGGTTTGGACTGCGGCTAATATCCTCAATAGGAACATTACGTCTAAACTCTTTCAGCTCTCTAATATTGTCTTTCTGTGCTTGCTGATGTTTTTCTGTATTCTGTTTCAGTTTCTGAGCTAAAAGCTCTTTGGTGCTTGCCATAATACTCTCAGGTTTAAACTTTAGCTACAATTTCATTGGCAAGGCTTTCAAAAGCCTTACGTACTTTTGAATTTTTTTCTACATTCAAAAGTGATTGTTGCAGAATCGCTGCTTGATTAACTTTAGTACTTTGAGGAATGGTGGTCTCTAAAAGTTTTCCTACCTGTTTTAAGGCTTCATTCCGAATCAGCTTACAGACATTCTGACGTTCATCATGCTTAATTAGTAAAGCGCCTAAAAGCTCTAAATCTGGATTAATACGTTTGATCTTTTCAAGATGATTTAAAAGATCTGTTACCCCATACAATCCATATTGTGATCCGGATTCGATAGGAATAATGACATGTGTTGAAGATGCCAGGGCATTGCTGGTTAATAATTTAAGACTAGGTGGACAGTCGATCAATATAAAATCATAAAGATCTTTTAACAGTTCTAACTTGATATTTAACTCTTCAGAAGGACGGGGAGCTTCTTCTTTTAGTTGGTCTTCAGTTTTTCCTAAATTCAAGGAACCATAAATTAATGATACTTTTTCAAAGTTCGTTTCTTCTTGTAATGCATCTGCCAACAACGAAATATCGCCCACTAGTAATTCTGCTGTAGTCACAACAATTTCGCTTGGATGTTGGATCCCAATGTGTAAACTTGCGTTTGCTTGAGGATCTAAATCAATGACTAAAACCTTGTTGCCCAGATTGGCAAGTTCTGAGGCTAGGTGCACAACAGTCGTTGTTTTGCCACATCCGCCTTTATGATTAGCAACAGTAATAATTTTTGCAGACATGCGTGTCAGATGCTTCCGTATTTGAATGTTTAGTAATATAAATAACTTTCACTCATCTTACTATAGTTTTAAAATTTATAAATCCTATTTGTTCAGATGTAAAACAGCTTAAAAATAAATCTTTAACTAAGCTAGCTTAATTAATAATTAGAATAATTAGTTATTTAGCTAATTAATAATTAAGAGTGTATTTTTATTATATAAAACAAATGCTTAGAGTTTTAAAAGTGGAAGCTTTGTCACTCTAAAGTGGAAGGTCTGTCACTCTAAAGTGGAAGGTTTGTCACTCTAAAGTGGAAGGTCTGTCACTCTAAAGTGGAAGCTTTGTCACTCTAAAGTGGAAGGTCTGTCACTAGGGTGGAAGGTTTGTCACTGCTATTTTTTAAACCGCTATTTTTATTTAAAAATAATTTAAAAAACAATTATTTAATATGTTAATAAAGTCTCGTAACTAAGCCTTAAAGGTGGAAGGGTTGTCACTGTATATTCTTAACCTGTGGATAATCTGTTTTTATTGGATATTTCCTGATGATTATATGTGCAGTTATACCTTTCGAATCTAACTGAAAGGTGGAAGCCTTGTCACATCAGGGTTTCTATTTAACTTAACCTATCTGAATGTGGGTGAAAAAAGTAAAAATAGTCATTCTAAACTGTAATTTCGGGGGCTAAAGGTGGAAGGTCTGTCACTGTAGGGTGGAAATACTGTATTTAATTCCACTTTAAAGGCAAAAAACCGGATAATAACGCTTTTTTTTGATGACGGACCTTCCACTTTTAGAATCTTGTGGTGAAAGTCTTGAAAGTTTTTCCACTTTTGTATATAAAAACTAAGTCAAATTATAAATATCACGGTTATGACAGAATCTGAACCATTGCAAGAAGAAACGAATTATATTCCCTACTGTATAGGCAACATTCGCCATAATGGCGTTGTCAGTACCAGTAACCGCTTAATTCGCCCAATCGAGTTGTCATCCAATGAATATAAGGCACTTCTATATGCAATGGCGGTTGCGAATTATAGTGAGAAAAATAGGGTAGATGGTGAAATTACCGAACAAACTTATATTTATTTGTATAAGGATGATTTGGCAGATTTACTAGGATTAAATAAACGTAACTCAATTAATGTTGCAATAGATCGGATCTATAAAGAGCTTTCATCCCGGGTAGCTCATTTTATTATTGAGGAGCCTGCTGATAATGGTAAGAGAAAGACTAAAAAAGTACATTCTGTCGTTCCCATTATCCGTGAGTTAAGATGGGAAGATGACTCTAAAAATGCGATTCAGATTCGTTTTACTAGTGAGGTGTTGCCGTATTTCACTCAACTGGCTGGGGGTAATTTTACTACCTATCAGCTAAAACATCTTTTTGCCCTAGATTCTGTTGCCAGTATGAGTCTTTATACTTATTTCATTAAAAACGAATTTAAGTACGCCAATCAAAAGAGTTATGAAGTGCCATTACTTTTAGAAAACTTGAAAGCACTGATTGATATTAATGAAACCAAATATGATCGCTGGGTAGATTTTAGACGCTATGTATTAGACAAAATAGTGGCAGAAATTAACGAAAATACAGATCTACAATTAGAGTATGAAACCGTTAAGAAAGGCCGTCCAATTGTAGGTGTGAATTTTAAACTGCATCATCGGATTGCTGATAAGGCACTGGATGAAATTGCAGTGATCGAAAAAATCTATCTTGATGTTCCATTTGAAGACAATGCATCCGTAAAAGAATTAGGGGCTAAATTCGATACGAATGTACGTTCTTGGTATATTTTTAATAATGATGAAAATTATCAGCAGTTCAAGAAGTGGTTTAAAAAAGTAGGATGCCTCACTGACTCTCAAGCAAATATTGTCATTAATGACACTTTATTCCAAATGGATTTTGCTGAAATTGGTATGGGGCTGAATGACTTTAAACGAAATATGAAGCATAAACTTAAAAACAATCCGGAATTCGTTCAAAGTATTCGTGAAAGACTGAATGATATTTTTGGTAAAGAGCTGATCTAGCGAAAAGTGTAGCAACTTGCTACACTTTTTTAGATATATGTTCGTAAAGAATACAAGTGGTAAGGACCCTAGGATAAAAACGACTCTGTTGCATAAAGGCTTTAGAGATAGATCTTCCCTAAGTTATCCAAATTCAAGTGACAACTTGGGTATGAGGTCTGCCTAATTTCTTAAATCTATTCAAAACGTAAGCGTTCGCTGAACACACCTTATGAACTCATCCTATAAGCCTTAATTTAGTCCCTACTTAAAAACAAGTGGGGACTAAATTTATGACTACAAATAACTAGGGTCTGTTGACATTTACTGTTCATAACTGGCAAAAGTTGAAAGTTATTCTGCGTAATTTATCCATTCACCACAACTCAAATTTACGCAATTTTATTGAAGCTATTCTCTATAGAATTAGAACAGGCTGTCCGTGGCGAGATATTCCTTGTTGTTTTGGTCATTCAAACTCTATTTTCAAACGTTTTAATCGTTGGTCAAGCAGCGGTAAGTTACTTAGATTATTCAAATTACTAGCCTCATGCCCCGATATGGAGTGGATTTTTATTGATGGCTCTCATGTACGTGCTCATCAACATTCTGCCGGCATAGCGAATCAATCTATTTCTAAAAGTGTAGGAGGAAACTCCTCAAAAATACATTTGATTGTTGATGCACATGGCAATCCTATTGATTTCATGATTACCGATGGAACCACACATGATGTTAAAGTTGCACCTGATTTAATATCAACATTAGATTTAAAAGAGACAAAAGTGGTATGTGCAGATAAAGGCTATGATTCAGAACCACTGCGTGAACAGATCAGGAAAACAGGGACTAAAGCGAATATACCAAAGAAAACAAATAGCCAATCGAACAATGACCATATGGACTGGTATTTATATAAAATCAGGCATTTAGTTGAAAATATGTTTTGTAGATTAAAGCAATTTAGAGGAATAGCTACTCGATATGACAAGCTCAAAAGAAATTATCAAAGTTCTGTTGCTTTAGCCTGTATATTTTTATGGCTACCTTTATAGGGTTAATTATGAACAGTAAATGTCAACAGACCCTAATCTTTTTATGATTTAGCCTAAGTATAATTCTTAGGCTATTTTTATAAACTATGATTCAAATTGCATAAAAATTTGTTTAGGCAATTGTCTTAAAAACTAGGTCCGTAATTGTAACTATTTTCTGGCGTGGACTCTTTGCGACTGCCACTTGATTGCACCGATTGATTTTTATAGAAATTATCAGCTCTATCTTCCTTATTTAATATACTAGGATCTTTAGGTTCTAAACTTAATCCTTTCATTGGAGATTTTGGTGAAGCACTGTCATTTTTAGCAGCCGAATCAACAGCTGGACTATTCTCAATTGACGTATTCACTTTTTGCTGAAGGGTAGTTTCAAATTTAATTTTGATATCCTCTGAATCAGCAATTTGTTGTACTTGCTTTTTAAACTCATCTGTTCCAAAAACTAAAACAACACCAAACTTTGCTCTCGCTAGGAATAAAGCATCACGGATATGCTCATGTTGATGACTAACAACTGTAATTTCTGATGTGTTTTTCGTTTCAAAAAATGCAACTTTTTTTTGGTCCAGATAAAATTTTTGTCCAAATTTGTATTCGATTACATAGTCTTTTCTAAAAAGAGATGTCATTTGGGATTGCTGATGAGATGTAGACATTTTCTTTGAAGATTCTAATGTATTCAAGCGTTCTCCTTCTTGTTTTTTCTGAAGCTTGAGTCTTCGAGTGTATTCAAAGTATTGCAGCATTTGCTCAAACTCAGATTCAGCTAAATTTTCAGGAAGTTTGATTGTTCTTTTTTTCTCAACCTTAGGCACGAGCTCTAATTCTAGTGTTGAAGATGAAGACTGAGAGTTGTGCTTTTGTTCTTTTGGCTGCTTGAGTGGAGAAATATGTAGATTAAAATAAAGTTGCCAACATTGTTCAATCTCAGATGAATTGAAATATTGCTTATTTAGTTCTTTATGCTGAGTATAAATCAGATTTTGGATCCTAAGCATGAGGAGATCCTGATCTTGCTTATTAATATCAGGCAACTTCTTTTCATCAACACATTTTTTTAATGTTGATTGCAGTGACTCCATTGGTAAACCGCAACAATTTAAGAGCAAACAAGTTTTAATAATGGCTGTACTTTGATTTGTGTGCGTGGATCTAAATTTTTTAAAGAGTTCAGTAAAACACGACTCGATATTGTTTTGAGAAAGACGTTCGAAACTTGGTAATACTCTCTCATGGTTTGTGTCGATAATCTGTTCTTTTTCTTTGAGATCTTTTACAGTGGCGTGGAACAATTCTTTAAATTCCGACGTACCCCTGAGCGTTCCTTTCTTTTTAGAATCAAGTGCTTTTATACATTGTTGTAGTCGGGTCACGGAATAATTACTGAACACCAGGATCCCATATCTATTTTGAATGGCTATCGGTTCATTCTGATCAAAGAGGATTTTTGCTTTTTCAATCTTAGGGTTATCTTGGCAAATAAAATTTTTAGATTGACGCTGATCAAATAAAAATTGTTGTTGCATAACCAAGTGATGTGAGAGGGGAAAAAGTTTTAAAAAATCTGGGTAAGACGTTATTTTCGAGGAATCAAAGTTTGGAGAAAGTGAAAAGTTTTTTTGTAGTGCTTCAGATGTCTCTTTACTCAAGCTTTTATGTTGATCGTTATATTCTTCTCTTTGTAATACTCTTGAATTTATTTGATCAGCATAGTGCTGGTAATGCAGCAGAGTAGAAATGACATCAGATGATTGCTCTGGAAATTTCTGCTGCCATTGTTTTAAAAAATAATTTTTATTGTGCTTATAAATTTCATTTTCAAATACAATTTCTTGATATTCATTTTTACGATTTTTACTGATTGAATCTTTTTCTACTTTTAGTTTTAGATAAATGTCATGAAGATCTTTAACTAGAAAATCTTCATTTTTAAATAAATGGTAAGAATGTAGCGTCGCTTTTGCTGATTGCACGTGCTGAACAGTATCACTTAATTTGATTAGAGGAATTATTTTGTGATCGACATCATGATGAGTAAAATCCCCCCATTGTTTTTCTAAGCTTTTTAGAGTGACTTGTTTATTACAAAATAAAGAGGCTTTAAAGGTGAGTGTTCGTTTTTCATTTGTCTGAATTTTAAAAATACTACCACTGCGTTTTTTTTCATACAAAATTCCAATTTTGGCTAATCGTTGGTGCCAGTCTTGCCAGTTTTTAGCACTGCTCATTACCTGCTGAATATCACGTTCAATATCGTATTGATAGTTTGTTGACTCTGCGATTTCACTACTTATTCGACTTTTTTGTTGATGTCGATATTCTTGATCTCTAATTTTTGAATAAATTTTTTCAGCATCAGGCTGAGGTAAATAATCTGGATTTTTTTCACATTGTCCCGTGTCATGCTTATAGATAAACATTGGATTAGGCTCTGGTTCCCAGCCCTGTTTGGCTTCAATTTCTGCAGCAGCTCGATGTACAGCGTTATAAATCCAACCACCTCCTAAATCGATAGCTTCATTTTCACTGTGTTTATTTTTTTTGTAGGGATGAACTTTATTGACGATTAAATGAAAGTGCACGTTGTCTGTATCTATATGCATTGCATATTGCATTTGCAGTTCTTCTGCACCCAGATGCTTCACCAAAATATCAATTTGTTCTTCTAATTGTTCAGTGGTTGGAACTTCAAATTTTTTAAAACTTCCGACCATATGTACGATTGGGTCAATCACACGAGAGTTCAAACTGGCCGTTTGTGACATTTCTATTTTTTGATAGTGAGGATCATCATCTAAAAAATTTCTCGAGTTTGAATAGACACATTTTTCAGAGAGTAAATTTTCATCAAAACCAGGATGAAGCTGATGAATATATTCAGACAAATGGTGAGCACGTGTCTGCTTCGGATGGTGAATATAATCCGATAATCCAGTCACCCGTTCTTCTACTGAAGACCCGATCATATTCGGAATGACTTTAATAATCATACTTTATCCAATCTATCATTGAGTTTACGCACAGTCATTTTGATCTCAGTGATGAGCTGTTCTATTTCCTCTAATTCATTCAAAATGAGTCGTGTATCTTTGAGTTTTTCCAAAATTTTTGTCAGCATAATTCCGAGGACTCTCACAGCATGAATGTTTCGTTGATCTAAAAACTTGGGCTGAGCATCAGTGAAAATTTTCAAGCGTATATAGTCCGATTGACTCATATGCAACGTCTCATAGGCATTCTTCATCTGTTGATATTCATCTTCTGTAATGCGAATAATGATTTGTTTTTTTCTTAATGATTTGTCTTTCATTTTTTCTACTGTATGCAAATTGAGACCGAGCGGAGCGAGCTCGAGATTTGTGAAATGGACGATGTGATATACATCGTCCCATCCTGTATATTTTTAGCGGTCAATGAATGAACTGAAGATGATGAAAATCATGCTTGTTTTTTCTTTTTTTTCTTAGCGCAAAAAGTTACATTCTTCAGTAATTTAAAAATCAAAAAAGGGTCATATTTTGCCATTTTTCTCAAAGTAGATATTTCGAATAATGATCTTGTAAATTTATTTTCAGGAAAAAATTTAATGCAAGATCAGAGTATTTTAAAATTCGATAGTGAAAATCAGGATGACAAAAGTCTTAAATTTTCAACAGATAATTCTTTTGAAGATAAAGTTCAAAAAGAAGAAAAGCATTCAAAACTTGTTGAGAAGAATCAAAAAATATATAGCAAAAATGATTCTAAAAACTTTGAAAACATTCTTCTTTGTTATATAAAAGAATTGAATGAAAAGACCATTACACGGAATCAATTGCTTACTCAGCATAAGAAAACTTTACTTCAACTCTTTGGTCTTGGTGCAACAACCGGAGAAGTACTAGACTTTCTAAAAAGAAACAATTTTGTGGGTATTACTGAGGAAACTTTAAAAGAGTTTTTAAAGAAGAAAAAATAAATTATGGTGTGAAGTAATCAATAAAAATTGCTTCACACAAAGCAATTGATCCCAACTGAAATAATTCTGTGTCAGCTTAATTCTAGACATATTCCAGGCTCTGTTCGGTAACATACTTGCACCGAGTGAAAGCTTTGCTTTGCCGAACCTACCATGTATCTGCTCGAGTGAATCCATGAAGATATTGTCTAAACCAACCCGCTTCATATCTGTGAACAAATCATAAGTATGCTTGGCTTTAGGCTCAAGACAAGTCAGTATCACGCCACACTTCTTGAAGCCAATATCTTTCTGATATAAGTCATCTATCATCTCAGTGGCGATCTTGCACAGCGTTAATACATTGTCGGTTGGCTCTGGCAAAGTGAGCGCTGCAGACTTGCTGTAATATGGAAATGTTTATCTGTATTAACTGGATTGTACGAAACCAATCATGTAACCACACAACAATCTTTCACCTCTTAGCCGAGATACCGCATCTTGTACATAGAACGCCATTGCTTCTTTCAGAGCGTCAATATGGTAAATCCTTTGACCAAAGGAACGACTCGCAAAAATTTGTTTTCTAGGGGCTTGAGTAGCTGCATACCAAGTAGCTCCGAATGTGTATTAGAAAGATTTAGATCCTGCAATAAAGCTGCTTCTTAAGGAAACTTTGAAGCTTTAGAATTATACGTATTCACGACTTTTGTAATTCCTTTTAATGCCTCCATTAGATCTGCTTCGACATATGAAAGGGAAGGCTGCTCAAGGTAATAACCCACATATTTGAGTGTTTCTTCGGATCACATCACTTTATAGCTATAATTTTTTTGTTCAAAAGTACCTCCTGAAGATATTTTTATGGACCGCTAGCTTTATAGGAATTGAGGTATCTAAACCTTATGCTGAAGAGATTCTACAGTATTGAGTACGGAAAGCAGCCCACTCATACTTTCCAGTTGTTCTATAGGAATTCCTCCAGTCAATAGATTGGGCGAGTTGAGAAAATGGTGCATCCACTTGATATCACCACCATTCAGATGATATAGAGCCTTGTAAATCCGAATGAGGATTAATGCTATTTCTCCTTGTTTAGAATTAGGATCTAGCATTAGACTTGAATCAGATAAAACCATATCAACGCATTCAAGATGCAGAATTCGGCACTGTTGCAAATAGAGATTTGAGTCGATGATGTTCCCTTTAAAAAGTACTTAGAGACCGAAAACCCTGTTGATTAGACACACTTCACCCTGAGGCTGACCATAATAAAATGACGATGCTTGTCCTTTACGTAGTGCACGCATGACTTCAATACCTTTAATTGTGGCATAAGCCGTCTTCATAGATTTGAATCCTAATGTGGCCCTGATGATCCGCTTTAGCTTGCCATGATCACATTCAATCACGTTATTTTTATACTTAATCTGCCTGTGCTCAAGGTCTGGTGGACATTTACCTTCCCGTTTTAACCGTGATAAAGCACGTCCATATGTGGGTGCTTTATCCGTGTTGATCACTTGTGGAATTTGCCACTTCTTCACATTATTTAAAATTTTTCCAAGAAAACAATATGCTGATTTGGTATTACGTCTAGAAGAAAGATAAAAATCAATGGTATCGCCACGTTGATCGACTGCACGATACAGATAAGACCATCGTCCATTCACTTTTACATAGGTTTCATCAATATGCCACGAGCTCAGATCTGTAGGATTACGCCAATACCAGCGTAAACGTTTTTCTATTTCAGGAGCATAACGTTGAACCCAACGGTAAATAGTCGTGTGATCAACATTCACACCCCGTTCGGCCAGCATTTCCTGCAGTTCACGATAGCTAATGCCATATTTACAATACCAGCGCACAGCCCAAAGAATGATTTCGCCCTGAAAATGCCGACCATGGAAAGGATTCATATGCTGCACCTTTAGCTAAAACAGTCTTAAGCTTACCATTCGTGGTTATTTGCAACAGTGCCCTTACTTCAAAGCCAAAATTTTTCGGGCACCATTAAGTACGAATAAAGAAACCAGTATGCCAATGATTAAGTCTGGATAAGCTGATCCGGTCCACGCCACGAGTACACCGGCAAATATAACGCCCATATTTACGACAACGTCATTCGCCGAGAAAATCCAACTGGCTTTCATATGTGCGCCATCTTCTCGATGACCAGAAATAAGATATAAGCATGTCACGTTAGCTATAAGTGCGAGCAGGCCAATAACAATCATGAGCGTTGATTCTGGCTCGCTTCCAAACATGAATCGTCTAATGACATCAACAATCACGATAACAGCAAGTAATAACTGAATCCAACCTGCGAAATGGGCTGCTTTTATTTGATATTTCGCAGCTTTTCCGACGGCATATAGTGCAATACCATAAACGGCTGCATCGGCAAACATATCTAGAGAATCAGCAATCAATCCTGTAGACGCAGCAATAATACCGCTGATGAATTCTATAAAGAAAAGTAGAGCATTAATACCTAATAACAGTTTAAGTACTTTAGCTTGTCTCACAGGATCAGGTTCATTAGGTATATCGCCTGAAGAAAGCTGTATTTCATCAAGTTTCGCCCCAAAACCCAGTCCTTCGAGTTTAGCCGTAATTTGCTGAATCCCTTCATTATGGAAGACTTTCAGTTTTCGATTGGGAAGATCAAAAGTAAGACCTTTAACTGCTTCAATATCTGCAAGAGCCATACGGACCATTTGCTCTTCAGCAGAGCAATCCATTTTAGGAATGGTGTAGGTACTTGTTTGCTTAGCCTGTTGATTGCTTATATAAGTTTCAGTCTTCACAAGCTTTGCACCAAAACCCAAAGCTTCAAGTTTGGTGGTTATATTTTCATCTTTTTGATTATGTAGAACCTTTAAAGAACGGTTAGGTAAATCAAAGATGAGTTTTTGAACACCATCAATTGAAGATAGCGCCATACGAACCATCTGTTCTTCCGCAGAACAATCCATTTTGGGAACTAAGTATTCACTCATGTAGTGCGAATCTTTTAAAACGTCTTCAGTGCTTAAATTTTCTTTGGGATCAGAACCACAACAGGATTGAGCGGTATCTTCACAACTGTTTGAAGTGTTACAGCAAGGAGATGAAGATTTTTTTTCTTCCTCTTCACCACAACAGCTAAGCGTATTATCACAATTCTTTGAATTGTTTGCTTCTGCAATTGATGGATGATTTTCTTGTTGAGATTTCTTATCTTCGCATGGTGTTTCTTTACTACATCCACAACCACTCATAATTATACCCATTAAAAAAATTATAAACTTTGAATATTAGAATCCCTATAGTTACTATAGAGTCAAGAATCTTTGGAAATACTAACTCAATGCATTTAAAAATTGGTGAACTCTCTAAAAAAACCTCATGTTCAGTATTAACAATTAGGTTTTATGAAAAGGAAGGTTTAATTCCGGAACCGGAAAGAACGGAAGGAAATTACCGCCTTTACGATGTAGGCTATGTTGAGCGAATTAAATTTATTTTGAATTGCCGAACTTTAAATATGAGTTTGAATGAAATTCGTCAATTACTTACCTATAAAGACAAACCTGAGAAAAATTGTTCAGATGTGAATGAATTAATTGACTTACATGTCAGTGCTATCAGAGAAAATATAATCAAGCAACAAAAGCTTATTGAACAACTATCTGATTTAAGAGGTACTTGTGATGGTTTATGTACAATTGACCAATGTGGGGTTTTAAAAAATCTAGCTTGATTATCTAGACCTATGCTTTTTTCAAAAAATCGGCACTGTTGCAAATAACCACGAATGGTAAGCTGAAGACTGTTTTAGCTAAAGGTGCAGCATATGAATCCTTTCCATGGTCGGCATTTTCAGGGCGAAATCATTCTTTGGGCTGTGCGCTGGTATTGTAAATATGGCATTAGCTATCGTGAACTGCAGGAAATGCTGGCCGAACGGGGTGTGAATGTTGATCACACGACTATTTACCGTTGGGTTCAACGTTATACGAATCTAAAAATGGGAGCCTATAGCTCCCATTTTTATTGTTAAACGTTGAATCCTATATGTTTTCCTGTTGGAAGCTCTACATCAATACGGAGCTTCCCACCCATTGCCTCAACATACTTTTTCATGGTTGAAATCTTAAGATCATTGCCACGATTTTCTATTGCTGAAAGCGATGGCTGTTTTATTCCCAAAGTTTCAGCAAGTTCTTTTTGAGAAATTTCAAGTTCTTCACGAATAAGATGAAGCTGATTTTCTAGCAGTAATTCATCTGCCATTTTTTGAATACGGGCTTGGCTCTCTGGAGAGCGGCTAGCTAACAATTCTTGCAGAGTCTTAGCCATTAGATTTATCTCCTAGGGTGGTGAGATGAAGTTGGTATTGTTCATCTGCAATATCCAGCATGTCTTTATAAAAACGCTTTTTACCGCCTTTATCAGCAATACATAGAACAATAGCCTGTCGTAAGGGATCAAATGCGAAGAAAGCTCTCAGTGGTTTACCTCGATGTTGAACACGAAGCTCTTTCATGTTGGTAAATTTAGAGTCATAGACAGTATCTACTAAAGGGCGGCCTAAACTTGGTCCTTGCTGCTGTAGAACAACCAGGGCAGCCAGAACCTTCTCTTGTGTTGATTCGTCTTGCTGTTCAAGCCACTGATTAAATAGATCTGTCGTAATGACTGTCCACATACCACAACCAAAATATAGATTATAGTCTATATTTTAGGAGCATTATGCTTGTTTTGCAAATGAGAAAGGATAAACAATAAAAAACCCCGGCATCCTGCCGGGGTTTTTTGTATTGGTTCGCTCGGTATAACTCCTGTCGTACCTTACAGTCCTTGTGCTTATCTCTTGTTATTCTTGTATGGAACTTCCTGTTCCCGATGAGTTCATCATAGGAAAATTCCACTGTCCCAGGTAGCCGCAAAGGGCCGAGATTTATGTACGCCAGAGCGTACAAAATAGCCTAAATTTTATCCACAAAAAATGTGGATAATTTTAAGCATTCAAGCATTGATAAAATTTAAAAAATCGCAAAATCGACTACTTTTTAAACAAATTTATTGGCAAGAACTATCAAAACTGCTCATAAAAAAGCCGACTTGTTTCAAAATCGGCTTTTTGCGGTTTTTATGATCAGGATGAATTTTTTAAGTTATTGATTTAAATGTTAATATACAAGTGTATTTCGTATAATCGCCATTATGTTAAATGGGTGGATTATTTTCATTAATGATCCCAAAAGCTTTTCTCCATGCCTGAGGGCTGGTGCCATATTTTTCACGAAAATTTTTTCTAAATGACACGGTATTATTAAAACCTGAAAGCTCGGTTATCTTTTCGATAGACAAGTTTGTCGTTTCTAAAAGTTCACAACTTAATCTGATTCTTTCAGTATTCAGCCAATCGACTAGGGTCATGCCTGTCGCTTTCTTAAAATGCCGTGTGAACGTCCTGCGTGTCATATGTGTCCGTTCAGCGAGGCTTTCAATATTATGTTGTAAAGCTAAATTCTTTCTTAAAAAATCAAGTAATACATTAATTTGTGCATCTTGGCTCGATTCTGCGACTGGCTGTTCAATAAACTGAGCTTGCCCACCTTCACGGTGAGGCGGGATCACCATTACTCTAGAGACTTTATTCGCAATTCGTGCATTATAGATTTCTCGTACCAAATATAGGCAGCAGTCTAATGCTGCACCTGTTCCAGCAGAGGTTACAATCCTTTGGTCTTCTACATACAGGGCATCATGATCAAGTTGAACCTGTGGAAACCGCTCACTGAAATCTTGTTCAGCCATCCAGTGCGTAGCTGCTTTTTTATGGTCAAGTAAACCAGCATATGCCAGTGCATAAGTTCCATAGCATAACCCTACAATTCTAATTCCAGTCTGATATGCACAATTTAGGGCATCGATAAGTACTTGTTCAGGCTCGTGATTAAAATCATCCCACCCAGGAATAATAATAAGATCCGACTCTTTAATGAGCTCGACCCCACCATCAGGGATAATCATCATAGACTGTTCTGTTGTTACGGGCTGGCCATCTATAGAAAAAATTTTCAGATCAAATAAGGGTTTATCTTCAATCTTGATATTGAAAATGATATGGGGGATAGAGAAGTGAAATGGATTTATATTGGGATAAACGAACAATCCAATCACTGGTATAGCCATTCGATCTACCTCTCTAAAATAATAAATATAGCATGTTGTCCCAATAGTTTCGATGATTGTCCTTAAGGACAATTTTTTTGTTTGATGATTTCTATCATGATTCAAGTATGACTAAATGATTGGATCTAGAACATGAATAAAATTTTAAGTAGCTCTGTTATTGCACTCTCTCTGGCAATGGCTTCAGTCCATTTATATGCGAATGATAAAGTGGTTCAGCGAGATACCTCTAAAGTGACGCATATACAAGAAATTCGCAATGCAACGATTAAAGTAACCTATGCTGATACGACTTTTTTAATTGACCCAATGTTTGCTAAAAAAGGGTTCTATGAAGGTTTTCCTGATACTCATCGTAGCTATTTACGGAATCCATTAGTCGATTTGCCTATTAAGCCTGAAACGATTTTAGAAGGTGTAGATGCGGTAATCGTGACCCATACACATTTAGATCATTGGGATGATGCAGCACAAGCGACTATTCCGAAAAACATGCCGTTGTTTGTACAAAATACAGAAGACCAAAAAGTCATTCAGTCACAAGGCTTCAAAGATGTTCGTGTATTAACGCAAGCAACTTTTGAAGGGATTAAGCTCACTAAAACTGGTGGTCAACACGGTACTGATGCCATGTACCGTATTCCTAAGCTTAAAGCTGGATTAGGCGAAGCAATGGGTGTGGTATTTGAAGCTGCGGGCCATGAAATGGTTTATGTAGCTGGTGATACCATCTGGCGTTCTGAAGTTGATCAAGCGATTCAAACATTTAAACCTGATGTGATTGTATTGAATACAGGTAACGCCTTGGTTAATGGCTTTAAAGAATCCATTATTATGGGTAAAGAAGATACTTATCGCGCAACTCAGAAAGCACCAAATGCCAAAGTTATTGCTGTTCACATGGATGCCATTAACCACATGTCGGTAACACGTGCTCAGCTTGCAGAATATGTAAAAGACAAAGGAATTCAAGATAAGGTTTTAATTCCTATCGATGGTGAAACACTTTCTTTCTAAAGTAACTTAAAGAAATGGAATACTTCCACTTCTTTAAAAACCTAAGTAGAACAAAACAAATATTAGTTAAGTAAAGGAACAGATATGTCAAAATCAGCTTTATTAGTTATCGACTTACAAAATGAATATCTACCTACAGGTAAATTACCATTGGTAAATATTGAACAAGCTGCTGCTAATGCAGTGAAAGTAATTGCGAAAGCCCGTCAACAGGGTACTCAAGTGATTCATGTCCAACATATTGCTGATGCTGAATCTCCTATATTTGAACCTAGCTCAAATGGTATTGAATTTCAGGACACAGTTAAGCCGCAAGAAGATGAATCTGTGATCATTAAAAATCACATCAATGCGTTCTTAAACACGAATCTCAAAGAAATTTTAGATAGCAATCAAGTGACTGAGTTAGTCGTGATTGGTGCTATGACGCATATGTGTGTTGATGCTGCTGTTCGTGCTGCTTCTGATTTTGGTTATAAGGTAAAAGTGATACATGATGCTTGTGCAACACTAGACTTGGAATTTAATGGCGTTAAAGTACCTGCTGGTCATGTCCATGCAACATTAATGGCCGCTTTTGAATTTGCATATGCTCAAGTAATATCAACTGAAGATTATGTTAGCTAAAGACTAAGATTTCCTAAAATTAACATAATACACGTTATTCGAAGTCAAAAATGGGAGCCTTTAGCTCCCATTTTTACTATATTTTTTAATTAGCTAAGAGCTTCTCTAACAAAAGAAGGATCTTTGATAAACAGCTTAATTAAGGATTGTGCTGCTTTAGATGGTTTACGTACACCTTGTTCCCAACTTTCCAAAGTACGCACAGATACACCTAAAGTTTCGGCAAATTCACGTTGGCTTAACTCTGATTTTTGGCGAGCTAAAGCGACATCAGTCTGAGTAATGGTATAAGTTTTGACTGGAGCATTGGCAAGCATTTCATCTACTGCCATAAGTAATTCAGCACCAATATCTCGTTCAGCATCACGGCTTACAATATCATTTGAGCGATTCATTTAACTTCTCCACTAAAGCACGTAGTACTTTTTTATCGAGTTGATCAACAGCAGATTTCCCATAAATGGTAAGTAACCATATTTGTCCATTAGCTAGACGGTTGTAATAGATTACTCTGACTCCACCGCTTTTACCTGTCTTACCAGATCCCCAACGAACTTTACGTATTCCTCCTGAGTTAGGTTGGCACTGTTGCAAATAGAGATTTGAGTCGATGATGTTCCCTTTAAAAAGTACTTAGAGACCGAAAACCCTGTTGATTAGACACACTTCACCCTGAGGCTGACCATAATAAAATGACGATGCTTGTCCTTTACGTAGTGCACGCATGACTTCAATACCTTTAATTGTGGCATAAGCCGTCTTCATAGATTTGAATCCTAATGTGGCCCTGATGATCCGCTTTAGCTTGCCATGATCACATTCAATCACGTTATTTTTATACTTAATCTGCCTGTGCTCAAGGTCTGGTGGACATTTACCTTCCCGTTTTAACCGTGATAAAGCACGTCCATATGTGGGTGCTTTATCCGTGTTGATCACTTGTGGAATTTGCCACTTCTTCACATTATTTAAAATTTTTCCAAGAAAACAATATGCTGATTTGGTATTACGTCTAGAAGAAAGATAAAAATCAATGGTATCGCCACGTTGATCGACTGCACGATACAGATAAGACCATCGTCCATTCACTTTTACATAGGTTTCATCAATATGCCACGAGCTCAGATCTGTAGGATTACGCCAATACCAGCGTAAACGTTTTTCTATTTCAGGAGCATAACGTTGAACCCAACGGTAAATAGTCGTGTGATCAACATTCACACCCCGTTCGGCCAGCATTTCCTGCAGTTCACGATAGCTAATGCCATATTTACAATACCAGCGCACAGCCCAAAGAATGATTTCGCCCTGAAAATGCCGACCATGGAAAGGATTCATATGCTGCACCTTTAGCTAAAACAGTCTTAAGCTTACCATTCGTGGTTATTTGCAACAGTGCCAAATTTTCTTGGTGAAAAGCCTTCTTTTCTTGACTCAAGCATTAATGCAGTACGATCTTCAAAGTTAAGATGATGGTATGACAATTTTATATACTCCATACCCTTTAAATTAATTAGGTGGTTTATGTCGCACTTCAAGTTTTACTCTGCCTTGCCTCTAATATTATTGAGAAACTGATTGATCAAAGTATTTCAAATTAAGAAATAAATAATTTTATATTTAGCTCTGATGGGATAACCATCAGGGTATTTTTTTGTCATTAAAATCTAATTTGAGACATCATTATGAATGATTTTTTTTAGAAACGAATCGAAGCATCAAAATCAATGACATTGAAGTTCGTCAGATACAGATGAAAGACTTCGATACCTGGGCAATCCATACTGAGCCGTTAAAGAACTTCATTAAAGACCAAAATCATTCAAGTGTACAACCATGGCATGTGTTACTGATCTGAACAATGAATCACTGGTAGAATTTGCTGCTGAGGAACATGGATTTAAAGAGCTACTTAGTGAAGTCATGAAAATGAATTACGGTGCATTTCAAAACTATGTTATCGCTTGAACTGAGGATCAGAAAGCTTGTTTGAATTGATGTATTTCATCCGCAGATTATGCGCGAATGCTAAGAAATCTGGAGTTCGAATATTAACCAAAAAGAAGATCATTTCTTGATTTATGCGAGAGATCTATTTTATTTTTATATTTATAAGGCTAAACTTGCCTTCAATTTAATACTGGTATGTACCACTTAATTTTAGGGTGTGTCTTCAATATTAAATGTATTTAAAAATACTGTTTTGCATGTTCGCCTAAACGATGATTTTCCATTATTAGATAATGATCTAGCTCAGGAATAGTGATGATGACCATAATTACCAATGATTTAGGTCATGGTATGGGCAATGCCTGGGAAAATAAAGACTGGGCACATATTTCTGATCCAGAATTACAAAGCCTGCAGCAGCATTATTCCTGTTTACAAGGTCATATTCAGATTTTGTGGTGTAGTCCCCGGCCATTTTCATCTGCGGCGCTGGTCAAGGTGGAGCAGGATTTTGTGAGCAGGGATGAAGCAGTCGCGCATCAGTATTTGATCAAGCGCAGTCATTGTTCATTTCGTCGTGCCCACGATATTTTACAGGAGCATGCCGTTCTTCAGCATTTAGCCAGCAAAGAAATTCCTGTTGCAGCATTGATTAGGTCAAATCAAGATCTGACTGCTTTAGAGGTGGGTGACTGGACCTATGAAGTTTATGCAAAAGCAGCCGGTTTAGATCTGTATGCAGATCAGCAATCCTGGAAACCTTTTTTCTATGCTGAACATGCCGCCAAGGCAGGGGCTTTACTGGCCAGACTACATCTGGCGATGCAGGATTTTCCCGAACAGCAGGGCAGATCAGCATCTTATTTGGTTTCCAATCAGCAGCTTTTAGACAGTGAAAATATCATTACAGCCATTCAACAGCGCATTGCAAACAGTTCAGAATTAAGCCGTTATTTTGCCGATAAAAATTTAGATCCTTACTTTTTAGATCGAATCTTACAGGTTCACCAGCGTATTCAGCCTGTATTGCAACAGGCAAGCAAAATTTGGACCCATAACGATTTACACGCTTCTAATCTGTTTTGGTCAGCGCCGGATGCCAAAGCTGAAATTACTGCCGTAATTGATTTTGGTTTATCTGACCGAAACTCTGCACTTTATGATCTGGCTGTGACGATTGAACGTAATTTCATTGATTGGTTGGAATTAGAGCAGAGCCCACATATTCAGATTGATGAAGCTGGTTTAACCGCCTTTCTACATGCTTATTTTTCTGAAGTACATCCACAAGAAGATTTTAGTATTTTGCCAGAACTACTGAAAATCGTGCATTTGGATTTCGCTTTTTCAGAGCTTGAGTATTTTGTTGGGATTACTCAAAACCAGCAACATGCAGATGCTGCTTATTACGACTGGATTATCGGTCATGTGGACTGGTTCTTTGGCGAACAAGGTCAACAATTTACCCAGACCTTAACCCGGCCCATTCAAGATGAATTGCAATCTTCTCAATGCTCTCTCTAAACCCAGCATCATCACCCACTTCACAGACATAAGGTTTCGTATGAACACTCGTCAACTCAAACAGAATGTATTAACTCGATCTTTAAATATGATCATTCTGTCGCAGCTGTGTTTAGCCCCGCTGACTTATGCTGAAGACGCTGTGCAACAGCTTGACACGATTGTTATCACCGCCGATCAAAGCATTCCTTACTCGAGTGCCAAAGTGAATGTTGAAGGATTTGCTACGAACAGTCTGCAAAAACTCCCTGCATCGGTCTCTATCTTGACTGCCGATCTCATTGCTGAACAACATGCTCGTGTGCTGAGCGATGTGGTAAAAAATGATGCAGCCATCGGTGAGGGCTATGCTGCAATTGGCTATTATCCAAACTTTGTCTCGCGTGGCTTTGCACTCGATTTGGCATCAAGCTACCTCATTAATGGCAATGTGATTCGTGGTGAACAAAATGTTGCACTTGAAAACAAAGAACGTGTGGAAATTTTAAAAGGCATTTCCGCGATTCAAAGTGGTATGTCGACCCCGGGTGGTGTGGTCAATTATGTCACCAAGCGACCTAAAGATATCCAGGCCCTGACATTCTCTGCTGATCAACATGGACAGTTTTCAGTGGCAACTGATCTAGGTGGTTTTTGGGGTGATGAGCAACAATTCGGATATCGCATCAATCTGGTGAATGAACAGATTGAGTCTTATGTCGATCATGTGGATGGTGAACGCTATTTAGCGGCATTGGCCTTAGATTGGAAAACATCTGAGCAATCTAAATTGGAATTTGATCTTGAAGCACAGCGTTCCGAACAAAGATCAGTGCCAGGCTATCAATTACTCGATGGCAAAGTCCCAGAAAATGTGAAATGGGATCGATTGCTGGGTTACCAGACTTGGGGCAAACCGGTCACGATCGATAGTCTGAATAGCAGTTTAAAATATAGCTATGCTTTGAATAGTGACTGGAACCTGGGACTCGTTGCAGCACACAGTAAATCCAGAGTTGATGACTATTCAAGCTTTGCTTATGGTTATTATCGGGAAGGCTGTCTGGAAGAGTATTCCTGTAACACGTTTGGTAAAGCTGGCGAGTATGATATTTACGATTATCAGAATCCAGATGAAACCTTTAAAACCAACCAATTTAAAGTCAAACTAGATGGGGTGATTGATACCAATTGGGCGCAACATTATCTAAATTTTGATATTACACAAACCAATAAATCGCGAGATCGTTTTGCTGGTGTCAATGAATGGATTGGTGTAGGTAATATTTATACAGAAACCATAGATTTTTCCCCAGTAACAGCGAATGCTGGACCAAAATATCAAGCACTTAAAAGTAAACAAACTGCATTTACAGCATTAGACCGTATTGAATGGAATGAACATTGGACCACTTTAATTGGCGGAAAATGGATCGAGCTTGATGAGCAAGCACATGCTTATGATGCAGAGGGTAAGCAGGTAATAAAAGTCCGCGATACCGATTTAGCTAAATTTTTACCGCAATTCGCAATCAGCTATAGCCCCTTGGAATCGACTACCGTCTATGCCTCGTATGCCAAAGGCTTGTCAGATGGAAAATCAGCACCTTGGTTTGCAGAGAATGCTGCTGAAACCCTAGCACCGATCTACTCAGAGCAATATGAAATTGGTTTCAAACAACAGATCCATGATTTCCTGTTGACTGCAGCCGTTTTTGATTTACGTCAGGACAATCAATATAGCAAGCCGATTTCAGGACTTCGCTATTTTATTGCGGAAGGCGAACAGCATAGTCAGGGCCTGGAATTAGGACTAAATGGTGCATTAACCGACCATCTGGCCTTAACTTCATCTTTAGCCTTGATCAAAGCCCGTTTAGAAAATGTGGAAGCGGTTGAATATGGCCATCATCAAGCGCAAAACGTGCCAAAAGCTCGTTTCGCAACACATCTTCGCTATAACGTACCGAGCATTGCAGGTTTCACTGTTCTAGCAGGTGGTCAATACAGTTCCAGCAAATATGCCAACAAAGAGGGTGCTGCGAAAGTTGCAGGTTATAGTGTGGTTGATTTAGGCGCTGCTTATCAATTTAAGCTAAATACGACCGATGCATTGCTGCGCTTGAATATTAATAATCTGTTCAACAAGAAATACTGGCGTGATGCAGGTGAATTTTTGGGTGACGATTATTTATTCTTGGGTTCGCCGCGTACAGCAACCTTGTCATTCAATCTGAACTTCTAAATTGGCTGCTTAATCAGGTTATATTGCTATGGAAAATATAGAAATTGCAGCGTTCATTTTAAACGTTTTAGGTGTCTGGTTGACCTCCAAACAATATAAAGTCTGCTGGTTGGTGAATATTATCGCTGTATTTTCATATATGATTATTTTTTATCGTGTCAATTTATTTGTAGACGCAGCATTACAAGCCGTATTTATCTTGATGCAACTGTATGGCTGGTATAGCTGGTCGAAGAAAAATCATGACCAGGCTATCACCGTGCAGATTGGCTATTTGAATAAAAAAATCTGGGTATATAGCCTGATTGTGGGTATCGTCGCGGGTCTGGTGATTGGCGCCTTATTTGCTCATTTCACCGCAGCGTCACTACCTTGGTTGGATTCCATGTTAGCCTCTTTTAGCTTGGTGGCAAGTTATTGGGCGGCAAAAAAATATATTGAAAGCTGGGGATTATGGTGTGTTCTAGATGTGATTTATGTTGGCATGTATAGCTATAAGTCACTGTATTTAACAGCCGTACTTTATTTTATTTTTATTCTTCTGGCACTGAATGGCTGGAGAATGTGGCGAAATCTTTATAGAGTGAAATTATCTTGAAATGACACTATTGCAAATAGAAATTTGAGGTGATGCTCTTTCCTTTAAAAAAAGTATTTATAGACTAAAAACTTTATTTGAATTGGCCGCAGCTTGAAGATGTTGCTGATATTTTGTGAAAGCTAGCTACCATACATTCAAAGCGAACCGAAGTTCGCTTTGAATGTATTTCACTTCTTAAAAGAACCCGGCTGGTTTGGTCGAATAGCTGACTAGCAAGTTTTTAGTCTGCTGATAATGATCCAGCATCATTCTGTGATTCTCACGCCCAATCCCTGACTTTTTATAACCGCCGAAAGCCGCATGCGCAGGGTAAATGTGATAACAGTTGGTCCAGACCCGACCGGCCTGAATGGCTCGACCGGCACGGTAAGAGGTATGCGCTGAGCGTGACCAGACACCGGCACCGAGTCCATAAATCGTATCATTGGCGATCTTGATCGCATCATCAAAGTCTTTAAAGGTGGTCACAGCCAATACAGGCCCGAAGATTTCATCCTGGAAGGTCTTCATGTCATTGGTGCCTTTAAAGATAGTCGGCTCAATATAGAAACCTTGACCCACTTCCTGACGTGCTTCACCACCAGTCAGGATCTGTGCGCCTTCTTCACGACCAGTGGCAATACAGCCCAGAATCTTGTCCTGCTGTTCCTGTGAGGCTTGCGCGCCAATCATGGTGTCAGTATCCAGCGGATGCCCGGTTTTAATCCGTTTCACCCGTTCAACGGCACGCGCCAGAAATTCGTCAGCAATACTTTCCTGGATCAGCGCACGCGATGGACAGGTGCAGATTTCACCTTGGTTCAGGGCAAACATGGCAAAACCTTCCAGCGCTTTGTCCAGATAATCGTCTTCCTGATCCATAATGTCGGCAAAGAACAAGTTTGGTGATTTACCGCCAAGTTCCAGAGTCACCGGAATAATATTTTCAGTCGCATATTGCATGATCATCTGACCCACTGCGGTGGAACCGGTAAAGGCAATCTTGGAAATACGGGGATTGGTCGCCAGTGGACGGCCGACTTCGACCCCGTAGCCATTGACGATGTTCAACACGCCCGGTGGCAAAATATCCTGAATCAGTTCAGCCAGCACCAGAATGCTGACCGGAGTCTGTTCTGCAGGTTTCAACACAATGCAGTTGCCCGCAGCCAGGGCAGGTGCCAGTTTCCAGGCAGCCATCAGAATCGGAAAGTTCCACGGGATAATCTGACCCACGACGCCCAACGGCTCATGAAAATGATAAGCAATCGTATCTTCATCAATTTCGGAAATGCCGCCTTCCTGCGCACGAATACAGCCGGCAAAATAACGGAAATGGTCAATAGCCAGCGGAATATCGGCAGCCAGCGTTTCACGGATCGGTTTGCCATTGTCCCAGGTTTCTGCCACTGCCAGCAGTTCCAGATTTTGTTCCAGACGATCGGCAATTTTCAACAGAATATTGGAGCGGGTGGTCGGCGATGCTCTGTTCCATTGTTCTTTGGCTTTGTGCGCTGCATCCATGGCCAATTCAATGTCTTCTACAGAAGAACGCGGAACCTTGGTAAAGACTTTGCCATCTACCGGAGAGATGTTGTCAAAGTATTCACCTTTGACCGGAGCGACCCATTCGCCGCCAATAAAATTCTCGTATTGTGCTTTAAAATGAACTTTTGAATCAGGTTGATTAGGATCGACGTAACGCATATTTATTTCCTTTGCTTATTTTCGTATGGCAAAACCGCTTCTACAGCTTTGGTATAAGGTACTTCTGCACCTTATTTGATTAATATAACTGGTATAAGGTTGGAAAAAGGTTGGGGCTAGCATGTTCACGATATTTTCATCCATTTTAAAAAAATAACGATTACAGCGGATGTAAATCATGAATTGTTGTGAGAATAAGGAATGATGACAAAACAAGATTTGATGGAAAAAAGGCACAATACTGATCAGCTTCGGCAAAACAGCAGTTTGTCTCCCTTACATGCAGAACAGCTGGGACAGAGTATTGCCAGCTCCTGGCAACGTTCATCCTCGGCTGAAATCCCGAAGAATCGTTTAGCAGCACCGCTGACGGATTTAAAAAAGACCACTTCTTCCTCAACTTTAGCCCAAGCCCTGCAACATTGTGCTCAGGATTTAAAACATATTGCCGAGCAATCTTCTATGGTGCTGGCGGTCGGAGATATCGGCAGCACCATCATTTGGGCAGCTTCTAGCCCACAAATGCAAAGTGCCGCAGAAAGTGTACATTTTATTGAAGGTGGGCAATGGCGCGAAGAGCTAGTCGGAACCAATGCATTGGCATTATCCTTAAAAACTCAACAATCCAGCTGTGTCTTTTCCAGTGAACATTACATGTCCTCCATTCATGATTGGGTTTGTTACGCTGCCCCGATTATTGATCCCTATTCAAAACAGGTCTTAGGTGTCATTGATCTGTCGACTACCTGGCCAAAGCATAACAGTTTAGCACTACTAGCTGCGGAGCGCTGTGCTACGATCATCCAGTCGGCTCTACTAGAATGCCAGAAGCAGCGCCTGTTTATTCGGGCTTTTTCAGTACCTCAAGTGCTGTTTAATGGCAAGGTGCTGGTTCTGACTCCTCGACAGATTGAAATTCTGACCATTCTAGCCTTATGTCCGCAGGGTCTGAGTCTAGATATCTTGCATCAAGCCTTATATGGCGAGCGCAAGGTCAGTATGGGGACTTTAAAAGCAGAAATGTCACAGTTACGCGATGTATTAGGTGGTATGCTGGGTTCCAGACCCTATCGTTTATTGGCGCATGTAGAGGCTGATTTTTTAATGACAGAGCAATCTTTAGATGCTGGGTATATCGATTCAGCCTTGAAATTATGTACCGGCGTATTTCTGGCCAAAACAGAAAGTCCATTTCTATGCGCTTGGAGAGATTGTCTGGAATCACGCCTGAGCGATGCCATTTTCAAGGCTAATGAAACCGATGTCTTGCTGAAACATGTGGCACATTTTCCTGAAGCGATTGATGCTGTAGAACGCCTGATTGAACTGATGCCCAAAAACCATCCCGTTCATCAGACTCTGTTAAAATATAAAAATCTTTAAAGCTGATGTAACTGTCGGTACAAAGCTAAACAGTTAAAATAGGAATATTCTGGAATATTAAGTATTATCCTTGCTTACTGTGAGTTTACTTATTAATTTAGACTGAACCTGATCCTAAAATTTTTATCAGTGGCTACCCAGTTTGCTGTTTGCCTAGATGCTTGATATCAGCTACGCTCACCTTCATGTCATTTGAAGGACGCGCAGTTTATTCCTCAGGGATCAAATATAATCGTAAGATAATACGCTATGAAATTTTATTTATGGCTAGAACGGGCTAAAAAAATAGTGGCATTTTTCTACCATGGGATTAATGTCGATATTCATAATGAAAGGGGCCTGATAAAAAAGAAACACCCCCCGCTTTTATCCTCTTATGAAGGCAAAAGGATCAGCCAGGAACAGGAAAATGCATGTCTGCTCTTGGCACACTTCCTCAGGAAGTGAAACAGGGGCTGTTGAAAATGTAAGTCAGATACTTGGAGAGAATACTTACATTGAGGTACTACATCGCCGCTTTAAAAATATCTACCACTTGGGCATGGTTGGCTTTACGTGGATTGGTCAACATGCAGGCATCTTTTTGTGCATTTTCCGCCATGATGGCCAAGTCAGCTTCTTTTACATTCAATTCCGTCAGCCCAGATGGAATACCAATTGAAGCCGAAAGCTGACGAATGGCGCCAATCGCTTCATAAGCTGCTCCAGTTACGGTTAAACCTTCTGTATTCACCCCCATCAATTGGGCAATTTTGGCATAACGTTCAGGACAAGCAATCAGGTTAAATTCACAAACATGGGGGAGCAGAATTGCATTACAAACACCATGCGGCAAGTTGTAGAAGCCTCCGAGCTGATGTGCCATCGCATGCACATATCCTAAAGAGGCGTTGTTAAAGGCCATTCCGGCAAGATATTGGGCATAGCTCATGGCATCCCGTGCTTCCAAATTATCCCCATTCGCCACTGCCAGGCTAAGCCATTCGCTGATCATGGTAATCGCCTTTTCTGCACAGGCATCAGTGATTGGATTTGCTGCCGTAGACACATAAGCTTCTATTGCATGCGTCAAGGCATCCATACCTGTTGCCGCAGTCAGCCCTGCAGGTTTGGCCAACATAAGTTTAGGGTCATCAATCGCAATGAGTGGTGTACAACGCCAATCTACAATCGCCATTTTCACATGGGTATCGGTATTGGTAATGATACAGAAACGTGTCATCTCCGAAGCTGTCCCTGCCGTGGTATTGATTGCAATCAGTGGTGTCATCGGGACGGTACTTTTATCAATCCCTTCATAATCACGGATATGTCCGCCACCTGCAGTGACTAGGCCAATGCCTTTGGAACAGTCATGTGATGAACCCCCACCTAACGATACAATAAAATCACAGGCATTTTCATTATAAGCTGTAACTCCATGATGCACGTTAATATCAGTTGGATTGGGTTCCGCGCCTGAGAAAATATAACTGTCAACACCCGCCTCTTTCAAATAATTTGCAATCTCATCTGCAACACCAAATTTAAACAGCCCCGCATCAGTTACAATCAGCGCTTTCTTGGCACCTAAATTTTGTGCTTTTATCCCGATTTCTTTAGCACAGCCCGGACCAAAAAGTGAAACACAGGGAATATAAAAACCGTTAGTTTGATCTGAAATTTTTTTAAAAGCCATGGCGTGATTCCTTCTACCATTAATTGATTATTTTATCGGTGACCCTCACCGTAATATAAGTATTGGATGAAGTGAAAAAGAATCCTACCTACCAAATACCTACCAATTTAAATTTCTGATTCTAGCCAAAATAATAAATCTGAAATATTTAAAAGTAGGTTGGCAAGGTTTAGCAGATACTGAGTAGATTGGTTCAATAGAGGGCATGTAAGTAGCGCACTAGGCTGTTTACTACTTTCTGATTTTAAATAAATACTAAAATGCTTTATTCATTTTTAAGATAAAGATAAACAGTACAGGGCTTAGAAATACCCATAAAGCCACAAAGCTAATACTGGAGCTAAACTGGGTACGTAATAAAAACATCGCGACGAATAAGAAAATACCCGCAGTGAATTTAGTGTGCGTAGGAAAATTAGCTAAAAAAGCGTAACGAGATTTTCGGGTTTTTAGGATCTGCTTTGCACTTACCGCATAAAAGGCAAAGCAGCTTAGCCAAAGCAGACCGATCACTGCAATCCATATCATGTGGAAGACTCCTGCTGTACGGCTTTCAGTTTGGTCTGGATTTTCTTAATAGCCTTTTGCTGAATGGGCGTAATTTTCTGGTGTAACAATAGGGCGAGAAGTGCCAAGCTCCACAACATCAGATCAATACGCAAAAAAGGCCAATAAGTCGCAAAAGAATCAACATATTGCTGGGAAACTAAATAATAAATATCAATCAGGGGAATTATAAAGGCAGTACCAATCAGGATTTTAAGCTGAATTTTCCATAAATATTGCTGCGGTGTTAAACATGCCAGAATGAAACTGCCGAGCCAAATACTGAAAAAACTATAAATCTCATAATTTGGTGCACCTACAGGGATGCTGATAAAACGATTCGCATAGAGATAAGCCAGCATGGCAATCGGCAAGCCAAGTATCATGGTGATATTCAAGCGGTTCACCAAATAATGTCCGAGATGAAACCGCGCTGATTTTTTCTGCATCTGGCGTTTCAGACTCCACAGCAGCAGACCGGAGGCAATCATGGCGCAGCCCAATAGGCCAGAAAAAAACAGTCCTAAGCGTAAGACTGGCTCGGCAAAACGTGCCATATGCAAACCATACATGCCGGCATTGAGTGTGGCAATTGCACTTTCATTGCGTGTACTTTCAAGCAATTTTCCGGTAGCTGCATTTAAAATAAGCTGTGCCTGATTTCGGGTAATGGAATGATCTTGGAGTTGGGTTAATGTTATTTGTGCCAGCTGGGTATTGGGCTGCTTGACCGTGATATTGTCAAATTCCGCATGTCCCCAGTGTTGCTGCGCCGTGCTAATAAAATGTTGAATTGGCAGCATCTCGGTTTTCACCGGAACCACAGAGTTGGCCAATACATTGACTGTGCGAATTTCTTCAAAATACTGAAAGGGATTGTCTGGATAGAGTTTTTTCATGCCGGAAGGCAGTACGATATAAAAGAAAATCGCCAGCCCGGTAAATGTCATGGTCAAAAAGAACGGCAGGGCAATCACTGAACTAACATTATGAAAATCCAGATAGGAGCGCTGCCCCTTAAATGCTCTTAAGGTAAAAAAGTCTGTCAGGATTTTTTTATGGGTAATGATTCCTGAAATCAGAGTCAATAACATGATAAAGGCAGCAATCGTCACAATCAGCCGACCAATGGTGTAGGGCATACCATAGAGCTGAAAATGAAAATTATAGAAAAAATCTCCCCCTTGGGTGGCCGAGAGGTTTAATTCTTTTCCTGTCGAAGCATCCAGGGTTTTGACTTCATAGCCACCATCCGCTTTTTGCCAGTAGACTTTATTCACAGGTGAATCTTGATTGGCGACTCCGATATACCAGTTTTGGGCGTCCGGTGCATGCTGCTGTAAATAGCTGTAAGCAGATTTTAAGGCAGTTTCCTGATTGACTTGTATTGAGGCAAATTCAGGCTGCATCCATATACTGATTTCATGCCGGTAATAGGTGACCGCGCCTGTTAAAAAGATCGCGAAGAGCAGCCAGCCAAAACTTAAACCTAACCATGAATGTAGCCATGCCATGGATTGACGGACAGATTTATGCATGGTTTAACCTATGAAGCGGGAGATGGTAAATAAGCTAAGGAAAGGAAGCAGGCTATAGACCGAAAGCTTTTTTAAACTCTGGATACAGAAGATGCCAATCACAAAACAGACATAAAAAATCAGGGCAATAACGGCGGCCAAATAGACGGATTCTGCTTTGGGCAGAAAAGCCTGTAGAAAGTAAGCCAGATCGAGTGCGATCAAATAACTGCACAAGTAGCCCATCCCAAAGCTCATGCCTAAGCGATAGAAAATGGCGAGTGGCTGCACTACAACAGACATCATATTTGGCCTTGAATAAATCTATACTGATGAAAATCTAAAAACTTAATAAACAAAACTTAAAGTCGTGACCAGATACTGTTTTTTATAGGCCTGCTGATTCAATTTTCCGGCCTTGTCTGCTTCTTTGCCAACTTCAATGACATATTGACCTTTCCATGGCGTGGCGATCGTAATCTGGCCTTGGCCGTTGGTGGTGTATTTTTTTAGCCAAAATTGCGGGGAAAAGACTGTGACTTCAACATCCGCAGCAGCTTTACCCTGATACAGTACCGTAAATGTATTGCTGTTGATCTGGGTCGGGACAATATCCAGTTCGGACTCTGCTTTCAAGTTTTGTCTGCCGGATTTGGCATGATAGCTCAGCAATGATTCTCCATAGATCAATTCATGAGTGAGCTGGACATCGGTCTGGCCTTGGGTTGTATAGAGCAAATGATCCTGTTGCATTTGAGGACTAAATGTTTTTTTGGCCTGAACGGCCTTTGCCTGATTGAAAGACTTGAGGGCACCTTGCTGCGTTTCTTTGAGCTGTTCACTATATTCACCAAAGAACGCATGAGTCTGCTGATTTGTGCCACGTTCTAGCCAAAGCATATGCGCCTGAGCTGAAAGTGTCATAGACAGTCCAAGGGTCAAAGCGATCATTTTTTTCATTTGTTTTACCTATTTTTGTGTATGTAGTGATGATTTAGCCCTGAACATGTCATTAAGGCTAAGCTTGAAAATCAGTATTTAAATTTCACGGCAACGCTGTAATTCGCTGGTGCACCATAAAAACCTTGCTGATTGGGGAAATTGAACAGATATTTTTCATTGGTCAGGTTATTACCATTGGCTTGCAAGGTCATATGCTCATTCAGCTCATAGCTGGCCATTAAGTTCACGAGCGCATAAGCATCCTGCTCAATGATTCCAGCTTTCTGGGTAATCACTCCATTGGCGGTTGCTTCAGGCACATCTAGATAGGTCTGATCTTGCCACTGCACACCAAGGCCCAGTTTCAGTTTTGGAAGTTGCGGCACCTGATAGGTAGTTAAAAGATTAAAAGACTGGGTTGGATTGAAGGTACGCGCATCACCGCCATTGATCAGATCTTTCAGGCTAAATTGGGTATAACCAAAGCTTAAGTTAAAATGGTCGGTCAGTTGTCCCGCCAAGCCAAACTCGTAGCCTTGGGAACGTAGGTCACTGACCTGAGTTGTGCGTAAAGTCGGGATACCATCAGAATCACGAAGCGGATAATTACTTTGCTCCGTTCTGAACACAGCCATGGTGGCGGTAAGCTTGTCATCTAGCCAAGAACCTTTGACTCCGACTTCATAGCTTTCACCTTCGATCGGTTTGTTAATGCTGCCATCATCTGCTTTGGTGGTTTGCGGACGGAAAATCGAGGTATAACTCAGATAGCCTGTATATTCAGGGCTAAAGTTATAGGTCAAACCGGCATAGGGTAAAACTTTATCTTCATCATAAATGGTGTCGGTCCCATAACTGCTACCACTGCTTTCAGCCTGAACATAGTTCGCACCTAAAAGCAGTTTCAGATCATCATTCAGATGCAGTCGGGTCGCAGCATAAAGGCTCTGGTTCTTCTGCCGGATATGCATTTCCCCACTGGTTTTCGATAGATCCCAGCTTGGTTCTTCTGGTGTAAAGCTGGCTAAATCTGTGGTCAGCGGATTGACAAAGCTGCCAGCATAACCCAATTCATCCAGACGATTTTTGGCCCAGACATAGCCCAATGAGGCTTCATGGCGTTGTCCCCAAAGCGGATAGGTGCCGCTAAAACTCAGGCTGGCTTGTTGTTCTGTATTGTCATCAATATACATGCCTGGGTAGAGGAAGATACCTGAAGTGCCATTTGCGCCAGGTTTGCCGGACAGAAACAAGAGCTTTGAATCGCGTTGTGTACGTTTTTCATCATAGGTCAGTTTGGCTGTCCAGTCGCCACCCAGTTTTTGTTCAAGCTCGGCAAAGTAACTTTTAATATTGCTATCCCAGTGGGCCCAGCTTGGACTGTAATTATAATTCCGTGAGTAACTGAGCTGCTCGCCTTCAGTATTGATCAGTGGATTAGAACCCCAATTCACACCATTCGGCTTGTGATTGGTTTCGGTATAGCCTGCGGTCAATAGGGTTGTGTCAGTTACATCTGCCTCCACAACAGCACCTATGCCGTTTTTTTCCAGTTCATAACGATCCAGATAACTGTCACCATTCTGTTGATAGCCAAATACACGGCCTCTGATTTTTCCATCCTGGGTGAGAGGAGAGGATATATCTGCTTCATAGCGCTGCGTATTCCATGAACCGTAACTGGCATTCAAGGCTGCCTGAAGTTCCTGAGTAGGGCGTTTGCGAATCATGTTAATGGTTGCACCAGGATCGCCAATTCCATTATTTAAGGCATTTGCGCCTTTCACCACTTCGATACGGTCAAACAAAAAACTGTCCGGATTATCATTATTATAATTATAGCCTTCGAGTGGAATACCAACGCCATCCACTAAAACATTCGAAATCTCGAAACCTCGGGCAAGGTAGGAGCTCCGTTCCGTTTCCTGATTGCTGACGATAATGCCAGGGGTATTGCGCAGTACTTCCCGGGTATTATCTAAGGCAAAGTCATCCAGTTGCTGGCGAGTGATGACATTGACTGTTTGCGGCGTTTCCTTGAGTGGAATATTCAGTTTTGAGGCGGTTGACGAATTTTGGATGATATAAGCCTTACTCTGTTCGGAGCTGAGCTCACTCTGTTCTGATTCCGCTGTAACTGTAATCGTCGGTAATTGCTGAGTATCATCGGCAAAACTTTGCTGGGACACTAAAATTGCAAGACTAAGAAGAGAAAGCTTAAATGATGGAGGAACGGTATAAAACATTTTAGTTAATGTAAATGATAATAATTATCAGTAATATTATTGTTTAATATCTCTTAAAGCAATCTCAATATAATAGGAAATCCAAATGAAAAATGAGTTAATGATAGGTAAATCTACAAATAAAAGTTTAATGTAAGAAGTAGGGAACAATAAAATATCACTGTTAAAAAAAGATGTTATTACCTTACTTTTGTGCTCCTGAACCAATTTGTTTATATACTGCACTATAAATTTTCAAATCCTCAATCTGGAGTGACTTTGTTGCATAAAGGCTTCAGAGATAGATCTTTTCTAAGTTACTCGAATTCAAGTGACAACTTGGGTATGAGGTCGACCTAATTCCGTTAATTTATCGCCTAATAATTTAATGCAATACATTTTGGTTTTGACCAAACTTCGCCGATGATAGCCTGACCATTTCTTCCATAGTGTCCTGCCTAAACATTTAACGGTTCGAAGTAATTCATTTCGCTCTTGCGAATGAACTTTTGTAGTTTTCTAAGGCTTTGCATTTTTTCTGGAGGGAACTACCGCATATGCTTACCGGTCTGCAATGACTTGACGGCATTGCTTGGTGTTATAAGCCTCGTCTGTATAAACTGAATCAATCTGTTCATCCAACGGAATTTGATCAAGTAACTCCCCAAGGATTCGTGAATCACTCACATTATTCGTTGTGAGCTGAACTGCTCGTATATGAAGAGTTTTAGCATCTATAGTGGGTATTGGTATGTTGAATGTAGTTCGGAAATTCTGTAATCGAGCCATGGCTTTGTAATAGGGTGGCCAGTGACATCACATATTTGTAGGCATTCAAGGCAGTTTCAGCTCGTAGTCCGCTCAGCATATTTTGTGCATCGATGACCTGTGTGGCGGTGCCCATATCTTCTTTAAAAGACAATTCTTGGATGCGTAAATTTTCCTGTGCGGCTTTCAAGTTTTGTGCCAGAAGTGCATCACTTTGCTGTGCACTGAGTGCTTCGCTATAAGATTTATAAATCAGATTTTCAATTTCTTGCTGGGTGCGTGCAGTGAGTAATTCTGTAGCAGAGCGTTTGAGTTCGGCAGCCTGAATATTCTTGTTTTTATCGATCCCGGAAAACAGGTTATAGCGTGCGGCAACTCCGACAATCCAGTTTTCATTTTGATCCAGACTATATTCGCCAAAAGCAAAAACATTCGGTTTTTTTGCCGCTTGCTGGGCTTTCACATTGGCTTGAGCCAATTGGGTATGCATGAATTAGCTCTACATGCTTTACATGTGGCACTGATGAAAGGCCAAGGTACACAATATTTATGGGTTGATTCAACAACTCTGCCAATTTGTAAAAATCAACGTATTTAGCGTCATAAATCATTAATCCAAATTGCATCACATGGTAGAAGCTCAATGGGCTGGTTTTATGGCTGTAAATTACGTATTGCGATGAATCAATTTGGTGAAATTGCCTGTTCTGCTTTATCGAATGGACATGTTGCTAATATAAAAATGGTTGAGCAATTGGTTGCTGGTATAGAAGCAAAACTTTACGGGGATCGAGGTTACATCAGCCAAGAATTAAAAATTAGATTGAAAGATCAAGGTATTGATTTAATTACTTATCATCGGAAGAATATGCAGGCTATTCAACTCTGTGCATCAGATAAATATCACTTAAGACAACGCAAAAAATAGAAATATTATTCGGCTTATTGAAGGGGCAATACAATTTAGTGACGAGTAAAGCACGTAGTCTTCATGGATTTCTGCGTGGAATTTACGCCTCACTATGTGCATATCAATTAACCCATCGAAATAAGCCAACAATTCAAATTAAGGAATCATCGGCTTAAGCAGGATTCGGGTTAAATAAGCTTTCAAAAATAGCTTGATACACTAAAGCTATTTTAAGCAGGCAATGAATATGAAAGAAAACGTTAAAGAAAAATAAAAAAAACAGCGTATGATTTACTCAATGGAATTTTAGATGATGCAGACAAGATGATCCGTAATGATTGGTCACGTGCCGAAATACAAGAAATTTATGACTTGCCTTTAATGGATTTACTGTTTCAGGCACAGCAAATTCATCGCCAAAACTTTGAACCGAATACTGTTCAGGTCAGTACTCTGCTTTCAATTAAAACGGGCCGTTGTCCGGAAGATTGTAAATACTGTTCGCAATCTGCACATTACGATACTGATCTGGAAATTGAAAAACGCGTAGAAGTACAAAAGGCGATTGCTGAAGCCAAACAGGCCAAAGCTTCCGGTTCGACCCGTTTCTGCATGGGCGCAGCATGGCGTAATCCGCATGAACGCGATATGCCGTATGTGCTGGAACTGGTGCAGGAAGTCAAGAAACTGGGCATGGAAACCTGTATGACTCTAGGAATGCTGAATGCCTCACAAGCGGAACGTCTGAAAGATGCAGGGCTAGATTATTATAACCACAACCTTGATACCTCACGTGAATATTATGCCAATGTCATCAGTACACGTAGCTTTGATGACCGCTTAAATACGCTTGATCATGTACGTGATGCCGGAATTAATGTCTGTAGTGGCGGTATTGTCGGCTTGGGCGAAGGCGTACAAGACCGGGTCGGTTTGTTGTTTGAACTAGCGACTATGCCGATTCACCCGGGTTCGGTGCCCATAAATATGTTGGTTCCTATTGAAGGCACACCACTGGCCGATGTTGAAAAACTGGATGTGATTGACTGGATTCGTACTATTGCGGTAGCACGGATTATTATGCCGAAGAGTTATATCCGCTTGTCGGCAGGTCGTGAATCTCTCTCTGACTCTGATCAGGCACTGGCATTTATGGCTGGAGCTAACTCATTATTTTCAGGTGATAAATTGCTTACTGCCCCGAACAGTGGTGAAGGTAAAGACAAAGCCTTGTTTGCTAAATTAGGCTTAAAAGCTGAAGCTGCCAAGAAAACAGCTAAAGAATTGGCTGTAGATGCGATGCAACCTGCTTAATTAATCGTGTAACAAACAGGGATCATTTCAACTTGAATTGGTCCCTTTTTTATTGGAACAGACAAAATGAAGATACTGATGATTACGGGTTGGGGGCTAGGAACAGCGGTCTTAACCCCGTTTGTAGAACAGTTGCGGCAGCAGCATCAAGTTAAAGTATGGGATATTTTCGATCCTAACGTAGAAAGTCTTTTGGCCGAAAAAGTCAGGCAGGCGAGTTCGTTTGATGTCTTGATGGGGTGGTCTTTGGGTGGACAGTTGGCACTTTTGCTGGCTAATGAAATCCAGCAACAATTGAAAATTGCCAAGCCAGTGATTTGCTGTATGTCAAATCCCTGTTTCGTGGCCAACGAAGCATGGCCACATGCAATGCCAGTTGAACAATATACACAATTTAAATCCTCCATACTGGCTGATCCAAAACGCGGGATGCAGCGCTTCTGTACCTTGGTCACTTTAGCTGGTGCAGCAGCGCGTGAACGTGCAAAATTATTGCACCAACAGTTAAATAGTATTGATTTAAACTATCAGATTAAGCATCTTTATCTCTTGCATCAATTAAATCTGGTGGATATCCTAAAAAATCATTCAGTCAAGATGCTATTTATATTTTCCGAGAACGACATGTTGGTTCCTTGCAAAGTTAGTCAAGAATCCGTGTTTTTAACAACCCAAAATCTGAATTTGGTAAAAATACAGGGCACGCACGATGCCATCCTTTTTGATGCCAAGTTACTCGTTGAGCCAATTTTAAAATTTTTAGCCGATCTGGCTTAAGCAAAAAGAGATTGGTAGCTCTTGACGTTTCATTTTCAGATTTAACGCGCTAAGATCAGTTTTAGTTTTAATAATTGGGGTAAATTCTGTGCAGGACGCTTTTGATCAACAGCATATTTGGCATCCTTATACCTCCATGACACAACCCTTGCCATGTTACAAAGTTAAAGCTGCAAATGGTGCAGTCATTGAACTTGAAGATGGTACCGAGCTGATTGATGGCATGTCGTCCTGGTGGTGCACAATTCACGGTTATAATCATTCTGAACTCAATCAGGCCGTAACAAAACAATTAGAGTCGATGTCACATATCATGTTTGGTGGTTTGACTCATCAGCCTGCGATTGATGTGTCTAAACTGCTACTTGAGATCACGGCGCCTGAACTGGATAAAATTTTCTTTGCCGATTCCGGCTCGGTCGCGGTTGAGGTGGCGTTGAAAATGGCTGTGCAATATTGGAATGCACGTCAGCAACCACAAAAAACTAACTTTGTTACCACACGCTCTGGCTATCATGGCGACACCTGGAATGCCATGTCGGTTTGTGATCCTGTAACTGGTATGCATCAAATTTTTGGTTCGAGTTTGCCGAACCGTTTATTTGTTCCGGCACCTCAAAGCCGTTTTGATGGGGCATGGCAACCCGAAGATATACAGCCACTTGAGCACCTGCTGGTACAGCAGCATCAACAGATTGCTGCCATGATCATTGAGCCGATTGTGCAAGGTGCAGGCGGGATGCGTTTCTATCATCCAGAATATTTAAAGCAAGCTAAGTTGTTGTGTGAAAAGTACGATGTACTGCTGATTTTAGATGAAATTGCCACCGGTTTTGGCCGCACTGGAAAACTATTTGCTTATGAACACGCTCAGGTCACACCAGACATTATGTGTATCGGTAAGGCATTGACTGGTGGTTATATGACCTTGTCAGCGACCTTAACCACTCGCCATGTAGCAGAGACGATTTCAAGTGGTGAAGCGGGTGTGTTCATGCATGGCCCAACTTTTATGGCTAATCCGTTGGCCTGTGCGGTCGCATTAAAAAGTACCCAGCTGTTACTGGCTCAAGACTGGCAGACGCGTATTCAACAGATTGAAAGGACACTAGAACAATATTTACTGGATTTAAAATCCTTGGCACAAGTCAAAGATGTGCGTGTCCTCGGCGCAATTGGCGTGGTTGAGCTACATCAAACTATTGATTTGGCGCGTTTTCAGGCTGAATGTGTATGCCGTGGCGTCTGGATTCGTCCTTTTGGCCGTCTGGTCTATGTCATGCCGCCATATGTAATTTCAACACAGCAACTTGAAACTTTATTAAAGCATATGCGGGAGATGATTCAGCAGATAGAGGCAGTAGCATGAACCATCTTGAGCATTTCCAGCAGCAGCTAGATGACTTGAAACAGCAAGGGCAATATCGCCAGTTTAAGTCCAATATTTCTAGCCAGCCACTATTGCAACTCAATGGCCAAGAGATGCTGAATCTGGCATCCAATGACTATTTAGGTCTGGCATCCAACTTAACGCTACGTGAAGAATTTTTTGACCTCACGCCGATGTCTGAGCGATATATGAGTTCAAGCTCTTCACGTTTACTGACAGGAAACTTTCCCAATTTTGAACAACTTGAAGCACAGATGTCACAGGCTTTTGGACGTTCAGTACTGCTGTTTAATAGTGGTTATCACATGAATATCGGGATTCTTCCTGCGCTCAGTAATGCTAAAACCATGATCATTGCTGACAAACTGGTACATGCCAGTATTATCGACGGGATTCGTTTATCTAAAGCTGGCTATGTGCGTTACCGCCATAATGACCTGCAGCATTTGACTCAGTTTTTAGAAAAATATCAGTCAGATGAATCTATCCAGCGCATCATTGTGGTAACTGAATCAATTTTCAGTATGGATGGGGATGAAACAGATTTAGCTGCTTTGGTGGCATTAAAACAGCAGTTTGCAAAAGTCATGCTCTATGTCGATGAGGCACATGCAATTGGTGTGCGCGGTGAACGTGGATTGGGCTGCGCAGAACAGTATCAAGTATTGGATCAGATTGATTTCCTGGTCGGTACCTTTGGCAAGGCTTTGGCTTCAGTTGGTGGTTATCTGGTCTGTGCGCCAGTGATTCGTGACTATCTGATTAATAGCATGCGACCTTTAATTTTTAGTACCGCCCAGCCGCCACTATGTATGGCCTGGACTAGATTTATTTTTCAGAAGGTACAGCAGCTTCAGGCGGGACGAGTACATTTGGCAGCATTGGCTGTACGCTGTCAGCAGGGCATTCAAGACTTGGGATATCACTGTCCATCAACCTCGCAAATTGTGCCGGTACTGATTGGTGAGGCAAAACGCACCATTCAGGCGGCTGAAATTATGCAACAGCAGGGATTTTATGTGCTACCAGTACGTCCGCCAACGGTTCCTGCCAACACCTCCAGACTCAGAATCTGCCTGAATCAGAACATTTCTGCGGATGAGCTGGACGCATGTCTGCAGGTGCTGAGGAATTTACCGCGATGAACAGCAAACAGATTGCCCAGCGTTTTGCTCAGGCAAATCTCAGTTATGAACAGCATGCGCTGGTACAAAGTACCGTAGCTGCAGAGTTGATGCATTTCATGCAGCAGCATGTGGCACAACCACATTTGCAACGGGTATTGGAAATTGGCTGCGGTTCAGGATTGTTTACCCGGCTTTTTATGCAGCATTATAGCTTTGATCATTTATTTTTAAATGACCTATATGTCGAAGTGAAGCAGCACTTCCCGGAAGCTAATCGGCTTTTGTGGGAGATTGGTAATATTGAAACCTTGCCACTGCCCCAGTCTCTGGACATGGTGTTGTCTTGTTCTGCATTGCAATGGATCTCGGATTTAAAAGCATTATTGCTCAACATTGCGCAGGCCTTAAATCCCTCTGGGCATCTGTGTTTTGCCAGTTATACTGACAATAATTTAAAGGAAATTAAGGCACTGACCGGACAGGGCTTGGATTATCTGCCTTTAGCGAAGGTCTGTGAACTGCTCCAATCCTTAGGCTTTGACATTCTGCTGCAGATAGAAAAACAGATGACCTTATATTTTGAGCATCCGAAACAGGTGTTACAGCATATCAAAGCCACTGGTGTGCAGGCGACGGCACAGGGGTTTCGGTGGACAAAATCGTCATTACAGGATTTTTATACCGGCTATCAACAATTCCAAGATCCTAAAAGCAAACAGTATGTACTTACCTATCATCCGATTTATGTCATTGCACGGAAGACAGCATGAGCGCACAGATTTATTTTGTCAGTGGCATTGATACCGCAATTGGTAAAACCTTTACTACTGGTTTCTTGGCCAAAATTTGGAATGAGCAGGGTATTCGTACTATAACCCAAAAGCTGATCCAGACCGGAAATGTCGATATATCAGAAGATATCGAACAGCATCGTGCAATTATGGGTTGTGGACTGTTACCGGAAGACCAGCAAAAACTGACCATGCCGGAAATTTTTACGTATCCGGCTTCACCGCATCTTGCTGCGCGTCTAGATGGGCGAGCCATTAATTTTGAACAGATTCAGCAGGCCACCGAACAGCTGGCTGCGGGCTATGACTGTATTTTGCTGGAAGGTGCAGGTGGTCTAATGGTGCCCTTAACCGAAGAGTTCCTAACTATTGATTATATTCAGACACATAATTATCCGGTGATTCTGGTCACTTCAGGGCGTTTGGGTAGTATTAATCATACCTTGCTGAGTCTTGAGTTGTTAAAACTCCGCGGGGTTCAATTATATGCCATTGCTTTTAATCATGCAGATAACTCCAAAGATCCCTTGATCGCTGAAGATACCATTGCTTATTTAAAACAGTATTTGCAGCGTGATTTTGCTGATACGACATGGGTTGATATTCCAGCTTTAAATTTAGCCCTGTCTTCTCATAAGTAAGTGATCCGCTTGCAGCGAGGCTGATGTGAATGCTTAAATATTGAGGTTGCGCCACTGTAAATTGAATCTGATAGCCATATTTGTTTAACACCATTTTCATCAAATATAGGTCTAGCCCATGCCCATTTTGCTAGGGAGATTTATGCCAGAAACGCTGTCCCAAGTATGCATATCTTCAACCTTTGATTATCATTATGAATGATCAGCACACATGCAGCATAGCAATTGAAATGGTGTTTGCCTGTGCCTGCAATAGAGCATTGTTAAGTAGGTTTTTAAAGACGGTATCTAGTTCAAAATCGGGTAGGGCAATTCGGGTCAGGCTCGGTCAGTCAATTGTTAAACTGGGTTCAATTTCCGGATAAAGCGACTGTAAATCGGCAATCACCTGAGTCAGGAGCCGTGCAATTTCAATACTGTACTACATATCACTCAGTACTTGATCGGTAGAGGAAAGTGCTAGAAGCTGTTCCAGTAGCTGGGTACATCGGCGGATACCAAGGTGTACCTGCTGCAAGCTCTGTTGCAATTTGGGCGAGCTTGCCTGTTGTTCTGCCATCAGTTGTGCAAGCTGAATATGAGTTTTGATCGCGGTTAAAGGACTACGCAATTCATGGGCGGCGTATGAACTAAATACTTTTTCATTTTCCGGATTTTGATGCAGTTTATGTATTAAGTGCTTAGAGTTTTGGGCAAAGGACTGTACCTTGGAAGGCATTACTTTGGCATCTAAGGTTTTTAAATAATGAGTAGCATCATTCACTGATAAATTTGGCTGACTTAAAAGGTTGAAACTTCATCTAAGGCTTTAAGCTCTCGACGAATAATCAAAACGATTAAGTCTATACATAGCAATAAAGACAAAATTATTGGTATTAATACCGATTATAAAATCTTTTTGAGCAATTATCCACGTAGGAACATCCGCTCTGCTGCCACCACTTGAATATCCTCACGACGTAACACATAACTGAGCCTCACCTTGTTGCTTTGTACTAAAGCCAACTACTTGGTGGCTTAAATCTTTCGGTGCACCTCGGGTTTTTGCTACCACATGCTGAACGACACTGACGTCAGAGTCAAATAAAGACACTTTATAGGCAATCAACTGCTCTTGATTGGTGGAATGAAGTTGTTGGGCTAGTACATTTTCATCCAAGTTTTGCATCGGCAGTTGTTGAGTCAATCGAGCGACCATTGGATGGCTGAATCAAACCAAATTGATGTATTTCCTTGACTGAGCAAGGCTTTATTGTAGGTAGATCAACTGGTTGTACGATAGATCTTGGGTGCAGACCTCTTCATTTAGAAATTATATTCCCTAAGAAGCTTTCAGTGGTAGGTTTGTGCAACAAAGCCTCTTGCAAATAAAGGCTATCAAGGGATTTATACATTGTATCCAAATAGTTTATGGCCATTAAAAGCAAAAAAGCACTAAAAACCAGATCTCGAGCTAAAACTTTATAACCAAGAAATCAATAAAAGAAGAATTGGAATTGAACAGGTATTTGGAACTTTGAAAACCTTCAAAATCCTTGCCGAGCGATATCGCAACCCTGGCAAAAGACTAGGATTAAGATTTAATTTAATTGTGGGAATCTATAATTTTGAGCTGAGTAAAAAGTGAATTATGAAAGAAATCTAATGTATAAAATTTTAAGAGATTATAAAAATTGGTCATACCAAAAAATAAATTAAATCTTTTATATTGTGTTTTTGGGCTAATATTACTAATATCGCTAATACAAAATGCACATTTTATCTCTTAAACACTAAATTGGTCATACCAATTTAGTGTTTAAGTACAATAAACTGTTCAATCTAGTAGTTAAGCATTTCAAGGAGTAGACAATGCTTCAACAGTGGCAACAAATTTATGATCCTATAGGCAATATCTGGATTTCGAGTGCTATTGCGCTAGTTCCAATTATTTTCTTTTTTTTAGCGTTAGCTATTTTTCGCATGAAGGGTAGTGTAGCCGCTACAATTACCGTTTTTTTAGCCTTTCTGGTCTCATTATTTTTATACAAAATGCCAATTGGAATGGCATTAGCATCAATGGTCTATGGATTCTTCTACGGCCTGTGGCCAATTGCATGGATTATTATCGGTGCAGTTTTTATATATAAGATTTCAGTAAAAACAGGACAGTTTGATGTTATTCGTTCGTCTATTCTGTCAATTACAGAAGATCAACGTTTGCAAATGCTATTAGTTGGGTTTGCTTTTGGTACGTTTTTAGAAGGTGCGGCAGGTTTTGGTGCGCCCGTCGCAATTACTGCGGCACTGTTGGTGGGACTCGGCTTTAAGCCTTTATATGCGGCTGGGCTATGCCTGATAGTTAATACTGCACCTGTTGCTTTTGGTGCAATGGGAATTCCGATCATTGTCGCTGGGCAGGTTTCAGGTGTTGACACCATGGAAATCAGTCAAATGGTTGGTCGTCAGTTACCCTTTATGGTGCCAATTGTATTGATCTGGATCATGGCAATCATGGATGGTTGGCGTGGGGTTAAAGAAACTTGGCCTGCTATTTTAGTTGCCAGCTTATCTTTTTCTTTAGCGCAATATCTAACATCAAATTTTGTTGGGCCTGAGTTACCCGATATCACTGCTGCAATTGCATCATTAATCAGTTTAACTATCTTGCTTAAGTATTGGAAACCAAAACATATTTTTCTTTTTGAGGACAAAAATATACAGGTAGATGAAACTATTATCAAGCAAGCTCGTAAACAATATAGTGTGGCACAGATAGCCAAAGCCTGGTCTCCATTTCTGATACTTACAGCAATGGTGACGATCTGGAGCATCAAACCTTTTAAAGATTTATTTGTTAAGGACGGCCCATTAAGTGATTTAGTAGTTTCAATTAAAGTGCCGTATTTGCATCAATTGATTCAAAAGCTACCACCTGTCGTGCCTGAAATTAAAGATTATGATGCGATTTATAAGTTTGATTGGTTATCAGCAACGGGTACGGCGATTATATTGGCGGCATTGATCACGATTATTTATTTAAACATGAAACCTAAAGAGGCAGTTTCGACATTCTTTGAAACCGTGAATGAACTAAAAACCCCAATTTATTCGATTGGTATGGTACTGGCTTTTGCGTTCATTGCAAACTATTCAGGTCTGTCAGCGACGCTTGCTTTAGCACTGGCACATACGGGTCAGGCTTTCACGTTCTTCTCACCATTCTTGGGTTGGGTTGGAGTGTTTCTTACAGGTTCAGATACTTCAGCTAACGCATTGTTTTCAGCGTTACAAGCAACTACAGCACAGCAAATCGGTGTGCCTGAAGTCTTGTTAGTTGCTGCCAATACCAGTGGTGGAGTAACAGGTAAGATGATTTCCCCTCAATCAATCGCGATTGCTTGTGCAGCAGTGGGTTTAGTTGGTAAAGAATCTGATTTATTTAGATTTACAGTAAAACACAGCATTATCTTTACGGTGATGATTGGTATTATTGTGACCTTACAAGCTTATGTTTTCCCGTGGATGATTCCGTAAACGGGTCAAGGAAAAAAATGAAAGTCTCCGACAAAGTGGTACAGCGTTTACGTCTATTGATTGAAAAAAATAATGTGCAAGTCGGAGAGCGATTGCCTGCTGAACGCCAACTCTGTGAACAGTTAGGTGTGTCTCGTAGCTCTTTACGTGAGGCGATTCAACAACTGATTACCGCAGGGATTATTCAGAGCAAAGCGGGTGCAGGCACCTATTTAAAGCAGTTGCCTGCACATTGGTCACAGTATCAAATCGTTGAGCCATTATCCGGTTTGATGGATCAGGATCCTGAATATCGTTTTGATGTACAAGAAGCTCGTATGGTGCTTGAAGGTGGTACAGCATGGTATGCCGCACAACGTGCCACACCCAGTGATTTGATCAATATTCGTCAATGTTTTGAGCAGATTAGCCATTTTCAGGCTTTAGGTGATGATGCCCACGCAGCAATAGCGGATGCGAATTTTCATCTGGCGATTGCAGAAGCATCCCACAATCTAGTGCTGATCCAAATGATGCGTAGTTTGTTTGATTTATTGCAAGACAACGTGATGTTAGGGCGACGTAAAGTTTACACCACACCACAACATTTTGAACAATTGCATGACCAGCATTTTGAGGTGATGGACGCAATTGAACGTCAAGACTCAGAGACTGCACGTAAGGCAGCTTGTGGGCATATTGAATTTGTTGTTCAACGCGTACGTATGATCGATGAAGAAGAAGCTCGTCGTCAACGTTCGAGTCGATTAAATAGGACATAAGTTATGATTATTTCTTCTGCAAATGACTATCGTGAAGCTGCGAAACGTCGTTTACCGCCATTTTTATTTGAATACATCGATGGTGGTGCCTATGCGGAATATACTTTAAAGCGTAATGTAGACGATTTATCAAAAATCGCTTTACGTCAACGTGTGTTAAATGACATGTCTGAGCTGAGCTTAGAAACGCAATTGTTTGGTGAAAATTTGGCGTTGCCAGTGGCATTGTCACCTGTAGGTCTAACGGGTATGTATGCGCGTCGTGGTGAAGTTCAAGCCGCGGTTGCCGCAGATAAAAAGGGCATTCCATTTACCTTATCAACAGTTTCAGTTTGTCCAATTGAAGAAGTGGCACCTGCGATTCAACGTCCGATGTGGTTTCAACTGTATGTACTACGTGACCGTGGTTTTATGAAAAATGCCTTGGAACGTGCTAAAGCCGCAGGCTGTTCTACCTTAGTATTCACAGTCGATATGCCTGTTCCAGGTGCGCGTTATCGTGATGCACATTCAGGAATGAGTGGTAAAAATGCTGCAATACGTCGTTATATGCAATCGTGTATGCACCCACACTGGGCTTGGAATGTCGGTTTATTGGGTCGTCCGCATGATTTGGGTAACATTTCGAAATATTTAGGTAAGCCGACAGGTCTGGAAGATTATATCGGTTGGCTGGGAAATAACTTTGACCCTTCAATTTCTTGGAAAGATCTTGAGTGGATTCGTGATTATTGGGAGGGTCCCATGGTTATTAAGGGGATTTTAGATCCTGAGGATGCCAAGGATGCGGTACGTTTCGGAGCAGATGGAATTGTGGTCTCCAATCACGGTGGTCGTCAGCTTGATGGTGTTTTGTCTTCTGCTCGTGCGCTTCCTTCAATTGCAAGTGCGGTCAAAGGTGACATCAAAATTTTAGCAGATTCAGGGATTCGTAACGGTCTTGATGTGGTACGTATGTTGGCTATGGGTGCAGATATTTGTATGCTTGGTCGTGCATTTGTATACGCACTTGGTGCTGCCGGCGGTTCTGGGGTAAGTAATTTACTAGATTTGATTGAGAAAGAAATGCGTGTGGCAATGACATTGACTGGTGCAAGAACCATTGCAGATATTACATCGGATTGCCTGGTCAAACTAGAGAAAGAGTAAGCGATTTCATTACTCACATTACTAAGGCTTTGCCAACTTTCCTTTGGAAAAAGAGATTCTTATCTAAATAATTTGGGTAAACAAAGCTTCCTTTTGAAAAAAACCAACCTTGGTAAGAGTCACCAACATAAAATACACTAAATAACATAATTGGTATGTTAGTAAACTCTATATATAACAGTTATATAGAGTTTTTATTTTGTGTGGTGTAATTTAATGTAGGGTGGGGTAATTTGATTTTTGGTCACTAATTTATTGTGATAATCAACAATAATAACCAACATACATATGCTTAATCTAAAGGTATTTTACTGACTGGTATAATTTTATGATGAGAGGGGTGTTGCCTGGGGCTACGGTTTCTGTTTTGCTTTTTGACGTAACACGTACAAATATAAGCTTTCTACTTTTTCACGTGCCTAGGGTGTGGTACGCAAGAATCGCAATGATGATTTAACACTTGGATCTATGCAAAAACATCTAACTTCAATTTTACGACTTAAACTGAACCGTACCGGGTTTGTCGGAGACCAAACTTTCTGAGATGAGACGCATTGCTTCGCAAGACGTAGCGAAGCGTAGTGATCCGATGAAAAACCTAAATATACCCCTGAAATCAGAGATATAGCGGTTCAATTAGAACTAAACCCAACTATCGCAACACTGGGCTTTGGAGAATCTCGTCGTTTCTTAATTGCGTCGTAATAATGATTATCAAGATAAAATCAAAATATACAGATTTTTGTGTAAATCCTGAGTAGAATTCGACTTTTATTTTTTCTCCAGTAAAAAGGCATAGCTTTTCACTATGCTATTTTGCAAGGACGCTTTATGCTCGCGCTAGATATACAACATATTCGAATGAAACAACACGCCACTGATAAAGCACAAGCGTTGCAATGTCTAGTCGATATCTTGGTCGAAGACCAATTGGTTACACCTGATTATATTCATGGGTTGACCGGGCGCGAACAACAAAGTGCAACGTATTTAGGACAAGGAATTGCCATTCCGCATGGGACGCCTCAGTCTCGCCAATCTATTTTAAAAACTGGGATTCGTCTGGCGCACTTTCCTGAAGGAGTTGTTTGGGACGGTGAAAATAAAATTTATTTAGCAGTAGTGATTGCTGCGAAATCAGATGAGCATTTGCAAGTCTTACAAATTTTGACGCGGGCTTTAATTAACGATGTCGCTGATCAAGTGAAACAGGCTCAATCTGCAGAGCAAATTATTGCATTATTACAAGCCCAACCCGCATCTTTGGCATTGCATGAAAATTTAATCGCCACTCAAGTTCCCGCACTTGATGTAGAAGATTTGATTTGGCAGGCAACACAGTTGCTGAAACAGCAAAAAATGGTGGAGTGTGGTTTTCTGTCGGGTTTAAACCTAAACAGCATGATTCATTTAGGGGAGGGAGTGTGGTCGATCACTTCTAACCAGCATGTTTTGAGCCCAGCTGTAAGTTTGGTAAAAGCGGAACAGGTTTTAAGCCATCAGCAGGAAATGCTCAAGACTTTGGTGTGTATTGCCAGTAATGAGCAACTGGATATGCAACGGTTTCAACGGTTAATGGATATTTTGTTTGATACTGAACAAGTTCATACCCTTAACCAAGAACAAGATAGTCACCAGTTGGCGCAGTTAATTGGTGCTGAACTGATTCCTGATTGGCCATCTCGTCGTATTGTCTTAGCTAACGCTCATGGTCTACATGCGCGTCCCGCGACACACTTGGTCAATATGACCAAGAAATTTTCAGGGGATATTCTCGTTGCTGTAGATGAGGGGGCTTACGTTTCGGCAAAAAGTTTAACCAAATTATTAGCCATGGGATGTCGTCGTGGTCAAACTCTGACTTTTATTGCACAACCTGATACTGATGCTGTAGCAGGCTTAGAACAGATTATTGATGCAGTTCAACAGGGCTTAGGAGAAGAGGTTGAAGCTGTTGATCTTGTATCTCATCAGCACAGCAGTAGTGACCCAGTCGTAAATACTTTGGAATTAATGCCTTTTGAATCACATGGCGATACGGGTAGCTGCGGTATTGCGGCATCAACTGGCCTTGCTTTTGGTCCTGCACATGTGGTGAAGCCACATGAATTTAGTTATGAACGTCGCGGACAGAGTTTTAAAGCTGAGAATGAAAAGCTTGAAATTGCGCTTCATCAGGTGAAAAATAGCTTACGTCAATTCATTGCACATACTGAATCTACTGCCATTAAGCAGATCTTCATGGCACATTTGGAAATGCTGGATGATCCAGACCTCCTCCAAAGTGTACAACGCGGTTTAAAACAGGGGTTGTCTGCTGCTGCAGCTTGGCATGATCATATTGAAGTGGCTGCTACCGCACAGGCTGCACTTAGCGATCGTTTACTTGCAGAGCGTGCGGCTGATTTAAGGGATATTGGTGAGCGAGTTTTGGCTGTTTTGTGCGGTGTGGCCGATGTCACAGAACCCGAGCAACCTTATATCTTAATTATGCATGATGTTGGCCCGAGTGATGTAGCGCGTCTGAATAAAGATCGTGTTGCAGGCATTTTGACCGCGGTTGGTGGAGCGAGTGCCCATAGTGCTATTGTGGCACGTGCTCTGGCTATTCCAGCAGTCGTAGGTGCGGGTGTAGCTGTTTTAAATATTGAGAACCATGCCACAGTACTAATTAATGGGGATACTGGTGAGTATGTGGTCTCACCCGAGCAAAGTCAGATTGATCATGCCATTGCAGAGCGCCAACGCCAGCGTGAGTTGCGAGAACAAGCGGAACAGCATTGTTTAGAACCTGCCATGACACTGGATCAACATCAAGTTGAAATCGCAGCCAATATTGGCAAAGTGGGCGCTACGATACAGGCTGTGGCCGATGGGGCAGAAGCAATTGGTTTGCTACGCACAGAATTGGTCTTTATGTCACACAGCAGTGCGCCTGATGAGGCTACACAAGAAGCCGATTATCGGGTGGTGTTAGATGCTTTGGCGGGTCGTCCATTGGTGGTACGTACACTTGATGTGGGCGGGGACAAACCTTTGCCGTATTTGCCTATTGAAAAGGAAGAAAATCCATTCTTGGGCTTACGTGGTATTCGTCTGACTTTACGTAAGCCAGAGTTGCTACGTCAACAATTGGTTGCTTTACTTAAAGCAGCGGATAATCGCCCATTAAGAATTATGTTTCCTATGATTGGGCGGGTTGAAGAATGGCGAGCAGCAAAAGCAATTTTGGATGAGGTTCGCATACAGCATCCATGTGAAAACTTACAAGTTGGTATTATGATTGAGGTTCCTGCGGCAGCATTGTTGGCTCCAATTCTTGCTCAAGAAGTTGATTTTTTTAGTATTGGAACCAATGACTTGACTCAATATACTCTGGCGATTGACCGTGGTCATCCACTATTGTCTGCCGAAGCTGATGGCTTACATCCGAGTATTTTGCTATTGATTGATCAAACTGTTCGGGCAGCACATCAGCATGGTAAATGGGTGGGCATTTGTGGTGAATTGGCTGCTGATCCAAAAGCTGTGCCTGTATTGATAGGCTTGGGCGTGGATGAGTTGAGTATGTCGAGTACCAGTATTCCATTGGTGAAGGCGCAAATTCGTGGTTTGAACTATATAAATTGCCAACAGGTCGCACAGCAAGCCTTAAGTTGTGACAGTGCGTCTGCCGTACGTGCATTGGTGGAGTAATTACCGAATGGCTAAGATATTAAGCATTACTCTGAATCCTGCAATTGACCTCACCGTGCAATTGGATCAACTAAAAGTTGGCGAGGTCAATCGTCAGTTAACAGCCCAAAGCCATGCAGCAGGTAAGGGCTTAAACGTGGCACAGGTCCTTAAGGATTTGGGACATGAACTGATTGTGAGTGGCTTTTTGGGGCAAGAAAACCGTCAAATTTTTGACCATCATATCCAGCAAGAGCAATTTGATAACCAATTTATTTATGTTGCAGGTCAAACACGACAAAACATTAAAGTTGCAGAAGCTTCTGGTCAGATGACTGACATCAATGGCAAGGGCTTTTTTGTAGATACCTCAGCAAAACAACAACTATGTGAACGTCTATCTCAACTGATTTTAGAGGTTGATGTGATTGTGATTGCTGGCAGTTTGCCACAAGGTTTTTCTGCAGAAGAGCTTTCGACACTGATTCTATGGTTACAATCTGCGGGTAAAAAAGTCGCAGTAGATACCAGTGGTGTTGCGTTGAAAGCAGCAATTGCTGCCCATCCTTGGTTGATTAAGCCTAATACAGATGAGTTGACAGAAACCTACCATTTGCCAGCAGAAACGTTTGCAGAACAGCAGCATCTTTTTGCCAGTTTAAATAGTCAGATCGAACATATTGTGGTCTCGATGGGTGAAAACGGGGTGAACTGGCTTCACCGCACGCAAACCCTGCATGCTACTGCACCGAAGGTCACCGTCCAAAGTACGGTGGGTGCGGGAGATTCCTTGCTGGCAGGTATGATTCATGGCTTGTTGAGTTCAACTTCCCCAGAAGAAACATTGAAAACAGCAACCGCAATTGCGAGCAATGCTGTGACCCAAATTGGGTTTGCCCTTCCAGACTTTGCTGTTATTGAAGATTTGAAATCGCAAATCTCAGTCCAATCATTGAGTTAATACGATGCAAGAGATAAAACATATTTTATTTGTGCCACATAGTCCCGAGCAGCCGATTAATGCAGTGATTTTGGCCAAAAAACTGTCCAAAGCAGCAACAGCACTTGGTATTTCCAATGATGTGGCGACATCAGTTGAGCATCTCGATTTATCAAATGTTATTGATACGGTTGTTTTTGTTGGACAGAAGTCGGCAGATGCGACTCAACTGCGTGACAAGGTTGTGAAAGTCATTGGTTTGAATAACGCGCAACACGATGCGATCATGCTTTTGCAACAAGTTCTTGAGCATTCAGATGCTTTAGATGAAACTATTGCAGCCAATGTAGGGGTTACACGCTTTGTCGCCATTACAGCATGTCCAACTGGTGTTGCGCATACGTTTATGGCGGCCGAAGCCTTACAACAAGGTGCAGTAAAGCACGGTTATCAGATTGATGTTGAAACCCAAGGATCGGTTGGGGCTAAAAATGTTTTATCGGCAGAAAGTATTGCCAAAGCAGATGTGGTGATCTTAGCAACGGATATTGAGGTTAATACAGATCGCTTTGTAGGCAAACGCGTATATCGCTGCAGTACAGGATTTGCCCTTAAGCAAACGGATAAGACTTTTGCAAACGCAATTGCTGAAGCCAAAGTGCTTGAAACGGGTAAGCAAACAGCCACTAAGACAGAAAATGAAAACAAAGAAAAAACTGGAATTTATAAACACCTTTTAACAGGGGTGTCTTTCATGCTGCCGATGGTGGTGGCGGGCGGTTTGATCATTGCCATCTCGTTTATGTTTGGCCTCAATCCTGTTGAAGGAAGCTTTGCCGCATCCTTAAAGCAAATAGGTGCTGCAGCATTTACTCTTATGGTACCTATGCTGGCAGGTTACATTGCTTATTCTATTGCGGATCGTCCGGGTTTAACTCCAGGTTTGATTGGCGGTTTACTTGCAACACAATTAGAGGCAGGCTTTCTCGGTGGATTAGTTGCAGGTTTTATTGCAGGTTATATTGCGTTATTTTTATCGAAACAGCTTAAACTCCCAAGTAGCCTAGAAGCATTAAAACCAATTTTGATTATTCCACTATTGGCCAGTTTAGCTGTTGGTTTAATCATGATTTATGTGGTTGGACAGCCTGTTGCACAATTGTTTGAATTACTCACACACTTCCTTGCCAATATGGGGACGACCAATGCCATGATCATGGGGATTATCCTTGGGAGTATGATGTGTATTGATGTTGGGGGGCCAATAAATAAAGCGGCTTATGCCTTTACGGTGGGCTTACTTACGTCACAAACATACGGACCGATGGCGATTACCATGGCTGCGGGTATGGTACCGCCATTGGGTATGGCAATTGCAACTTTTCTGGCAAAGCATAAATTTGCCAAACCTGAGCAAGATGCAGGGAAGGCTGCTGTAGTTCTGGGCCTATGTTTCATCTCGGAAGGGGCTATTCCGTTTGCTGCCAAAGACCCGATTCGAGTGCTTCCATGCGCGATCGCAGGTGGTGCTGTAACTGGGGCTTTGGTTGCATTATTTAAATGTGAACTAGTCACTCCTCATGGCGGTGTAATGGTACTGATCATTCCGAATGCGATGAATTATCCATTAAAATATTTATTGGCGATTGCGATTGGAAGTGTGGTGACTGGTGTAGCTTATGCCGTGATAAAACAACGGTTAGAATAAGCCCTTCATAGAAGCTTTGTGAAAGCTATTTAGTGCAATAAATGAATATTTGCTCAATCCTATTTTGGACCAGTTGGAGAGTCTCTGCTTGAATTTGTCCAGGTAATAGGTCATGAGCGATATTGCTGAATCGGATTGCAACCTTACAAATCGAGCCAATAATTTCATCGACTTCTTGGACACAAAGTTCCGCTTCCTGAGTACCAAGTTTCACAAGAGCTTGTCGAGGAATATCCAGTGCCTTACCCATGATATCCATTTGATGATATCCCCCTGGTCCTTCACAGAAAGTAACATCATAGGCAGGGGCGAGTTTCCATTGCCCATTTTGGGACATCAGAAATGAAAAGTTTTTGCAATGATCATCTCGATTATTGAATACTACATTGAAAACAGCGTAAGCGTCCGCTGAACCCCATCGCTATTTTTTAATTTGAGTTGGGTTTCCAGCGGTGTGGCAGTAATTCTTCAATCTGGGTCACTTTATGTGTCGGCAACCTTTTCAGCACATCACTTAAATAGGCATACGGATCTAGCCCATTCAGCTTTGCTGACTGAATCAGGGTCATGACATTCGCAGCTCGCTGACCACTGCGTAGCGAGCCAGCAAACAACCAGTCCTTGCGTCCCAATGCCCAGGGACGCATTTGATTTTCGACCCAATTGTTGCAAATCGGTAGATTGCCATCATCCAAATAGCGACTTAAAGCTGGCCAACGCTTCAGAGTGTAATTGATCGCCTTGGCGATTGGAGAACTCGACGGCACCGTCAGATAATGTTGGTTGAGCCATTCATATAGTTGTTGCATCACCGATTGGCTATGTTGTTGCCGGTATTCGCGACGGTGTTGCGCTGTACCATCGGTCTTTTTCCTGAGTTCTGCTTCTATGGCATACAGTTTCTGAATCATCACTAATGCTTGTTCAGCGACCTGACTTTTCCCGGTCACATGCAGTTCATGGAATTTAAGATGTGCATGGGCCATGCAGCCCACCTCAATGATCTGGCCTGATTTAAAGCGTGCTTTATAACCACCATAATCATCACAGACCAGATGGCCTTGCCAGTCTTTCAGGAACTCTTCAGCATGCTTATCCTGAAAGTCATAGATCACCGCCTGAAGTAGATTGTACTGTGTGGTGGCATAGGCCCAGACATAACCTTTCTTCGGTTTTTTCTCATTCTCACCCATCTGCATGATGGTGACCGGTGTTTCATTGGCATGCAGCACCTGTTGCTGCAGTACAAGCTGTCACAGCTGCATTGCGTTGAGGCAGGTTCGTGCTCAATACGCAGAGTGAGTAGATGATCAGGTAGCGGTCGACGTTTAGGTTTGTTGGCTGGGGCTTTCTGTGTCGCTGCATCGGTTTTAGCTGCATTCAGCCGTTCCAGTTCCAGATCAACCGCGGCAATATCTTCTTCAACCGCTTCATCCCAGAGGTGGATTTGTTTGGCCGTTAAGTATTCATTCTTCTGGGCGAACTTATGCCGTTTAAACTGCAAAAGTTCATGCTCGTATTTTTGATTGAGATTAGAGAGAGATTTAACTTTAGAATCTAATTGCTGATTTGATTGTTCCAGTTGTTGTTTTGATTATGCTAAAGACTGATGCTGCAGCGCCAACTGTCGGATAAATTCCAGCAGGTGTTCATGGGTCAGTTGGTTTAAATCAGGCAGCATTTTCATGACTGCAGTATGGTTGAGATCATGTTTGGAGAATAGCAGAATGGATGAGTTCGATTAAGAGCATTGTTACCACTTGCTGCAGACCGATTCTTTGCCAAGTTAAACCGTGGATCAGTGCTTGTAACTGCTCCGGGCTGAGGGTCACGGTTTCATCTTGGTGAACTTTAGCCCAGTGGAATTTTCCCTGTTCCAGCCGTCGGGCACATAGCCAGATGCCCAGCCCATCATCCACCAGCACTTTCATGCGACGGCCACGCTTATTACAGAACAGATAAGCACAATGCGGTTTGATATAGCCAAAGGCTCTCAGCACCTGAGCCATGACAGTATCCATACCTGCTCGCATATCCAGAGGTTGGGTAGAAAGCCAGATTTCATCAATGCGGATCATTTGATCAAGCCCTGAAGTAAAAGCAGCAACTCCTTGGCCGATTCCACTGGCCATTCTATTTCGATCACCTGATCTCTTGCGGAGCATTGTTTCTGATGCAGTGGAATTCTGATATGAGCGACAGCATTCTTTTCCGGTTCAGGTGGCGGCGGTGCTTCTTGTTTGACTCTGGTGTCGGGTGAAGAATGACGGGAAGAAAGTCGGTCTGTGGAATGGAAGGGGTTGTGAATGATGGAACCATTGATCTGGACTGACGAATCCATTTATGTAATAGATTGGCATTGATCTGATGTTGCATTGTGACCTTAGCCACTGATGTATTTGGCTGCAGGCAAAGCTCGACCAAGTGCTGTTTAAAATCAGTTGCGAAGATTCTGCAGGCTCTTTCTGTCGTTTGTTCAGTGTCTATAAAAGTGTCTAAGGCCATAAACATAATGTCCATTTAATAAATAATGGGCACTATTGGTATATTGAGAAAATAAGAAAAGTGGGGTTCAGCGGATGCTTACCGAAAAAGAGATCTACAGAGACCTCTTTTTATTTGGGCTTAATACGTGAAATTATTGATGAGTGTCATCTTCATTCAGAATTTGCCCTGTGTGCTTTGGTGTAATTAAAGGTGCAGTCGGACGCGGTCCTGTGTATTGCAAGCCGATACCCGCATAGACATCATCTGCTGCAACTTCGGTTTCAAAACGTTCTTTGTCTCGTTCTCGGATTTCTTGGCTAATTTCTTCAACATCACTCTGGTCAACACCCAATTCTTCTAAAATCGCACCGCCAAATAGCATTGCCGACTCGAAGGTTTCTCGAATCATGTAATCCACATTTTGTTTTGCTAAATGCAGCGCATGCTCACGGTCATAAGAGCGAACCAGTAACTTGGTCAAAGGAAATTCATGTTGCACCAACTCTACAATCTTATTCGTCGTTTCTTTATGGTCTACGCAAACAACAATTGCTTCAGCCGTATCTGCTCCAGAGGCATGTAAAATATCTAAACGAGAACCATCGCCATAATAAATTTTAAATCCAAATCTTTCAGCGTTTTGAATCATGTCGATATCATTATCAATGATGGTCACATCAATGCCTCGAGCAAGCAGCAATTGACTGGAGACTTGTCCAAAACGACCGAAACCAATCATCAGTACTTTTCCAGAAAGTCCTTCAGCAATACGGATATTTTCTAAAGAAGTTTGTTCTGTAGTTTGGGTAAAACGTTTAAATAGAATGCCAATAATCGGCGTCAAAATCATCGACAAGACTACAATCGCAGTTAGGTTTGAGCGTTCAACAGCACTAGTGATTTGAGCACTCATGGCGGCAGCAAAGAGTACAAAAGCAAACTCCCCCCCTTGAGCCATTAGTAATGCGCGATCGAGTGCTTCAGAGTGTGAACTTTTGGTCAGGCGTGCAGTCAGATAAATTATGGATGCTTTGACAAACATCAGCAGAAGTACAGCACTTAAAATTAACCCCCAGTTATTTTTTATGACGTTAAGGTCTAATGACATACCTACGCCTAGAAAAAATAATCCGAGCAATATGCCACGAAACGGTTCAATATCTGCTTCAATCTGATGGCGAAAAGTGGATTCTGAGAGTAATACCCCTGCAAGGAATGCCCCCATTGCCATCGATAAGCCAGTGACTTGCATCAGTAATGCTGCGCCGAGCACGACTAAGAGTGCTGCTGCAGTCATGACTTCACGGGCTTTGGCTGCGGCTAATAAGCGAAATAAAGGATTAAGCAACCAATAGCCTGCAGCGATTAAACCTGCAATTGAAATTAAACCAATTCCGATGCTCTGCAAACGCGTAGAAGTACTTTCAACAACATGATTCGGTGCGATAAAAGCGACAATTGCCAATAAAGGGACAATCAATAAATCTTCAAACAGCAGGATCGAGATAATTTTTTGTCCTCGTGGTTGAGCAATGTCTCCACGATCTCCCAAAAGTTGCATCACAATTGCAGTCGAGGTGAGTACAAAGCCTGCAGCACATACAAAACTCACTTGCCAAGAATAGCCATAGATCAAGCCTACCGCCGTTAACCCCAATGAACAGGCACTAATTTGTAATGCGCCTAATCCAAAAATTTCTTTTCTTAAACCCCATAAATACGATGGACGCATTTCTAGTCCAATCACAAACAGATACATCACAATACCAAGCTCAGCAATATGCAGAATAGATGCAGAATCGTAGAAAAACGCCAGTCCAAATGGACCAATAATTAATCCTGCAATTAAATATCCCAATACCGAGCTTAATCCTAGGCGCTTTATTAAGGGGACTGAGATCACTGCCGCTGTGAGCAGTATGACAGGGGATAGAAGGCTGATAGATGTGGCTTCTGCACTCATATATTTCTCAGGTTTTGTATGGGGTCTGTTGACATTTCAAGTATAGAATTTACCCGATAAAGGTAGCCAAATATATATACAGGCTTCAAGCTAATGCAACTGCATCCTCATAGCTACTCAGTAGCTTATCATATGGTGTTGCTATTCCTCTGAACTGCTTTAACCTATAAATGCGTTCTCAACTAAGTATCTAATTTTATATAAATACGCCAATCTCAACTTAAAATAAGATTTTCGAATTGAATTGGTGAATGACCAAGCTTTTTATTTAGCACCACACAAATTGTATGCGACAGAATTTTACGAGTTATGCGGTGGGTTAAATGCCATAGATCTTTTGCCCTCACTTTCTGAATGTGAAAGCGATCTGTTAATTGACCAATCACTGTTTCAATCTTTCTTCGGGCTTTCATCATTATTTGCATTGTCTCTTTAGGTCTGAAATCTATCATGTTTTTTCTAAAGGGTGTTTGTAAATCAATACCCTGATATTCATAATATCGTTTCAATTCTGGTTTTAAATAGCCCTTATCTGCTCCCAGTAAACCGTAAATATCATTCGTGATTTCAGGTGCAACATCTCGCTCATCACAATGAGCAGGTGCAAAGGTATAACCCGTAATCATGCCTGAAAGATTAATGACGATATGAGCTTTGAAACCATCAAGTTTTTATGCTTTCTAGCTCTGGTATAACTACAGACAGGGAGTGGGAAGCCATCAATAAAGTGAATGTTATCTGAACCATAACGCTGAATGAGCTGTGCCATAATGGATTGACTGACATGCCACAGGTTTGCACAATGTTTACAGAAATTGGGATAAGATCCTAATTTTGGAAACCATTCTAACCAATTGTTTTTGAAATACATCCAAATATTTTTGTCTGTATCTAAACCAAGAAATTCACCTACTATTTGCATAGTGATGATTTCTACATCAGTAACAGCAGGCGGAAAACCACGAGTTCTCAGAGGCTGAATAACAACAATGGGATAAAGCTGTTCTATGATTACATAGACAAAAATGATAAATTCTTCAATGGACATAACTTTGCTTTAATTTCTTGGTGGAAACTAAAATAGGGTTATGTCCTTTTTATTTTAATCACTTAAAAAGTTGAAATTGGGGTTTAATATATTGAAATATATTAATTATTTTTTTATGCTATCCAATCCATCACCAAACACCTGTGAGTCACTGACATTATTGGTTGTGAGCTGAGCTGCAAGTTTTTGCAGTGTTTCAGCATCTATTATACCTATGTGAAGTTTACGCTATTGTCATCGATATTCAGACTGATGTTTTTTACGTTTTCATTTACCTTCTCCTAAAAACCTCAAGCCAGTAGGGTCAATGAGTAGATGGAGACTATCGCGACTTTTTTGATAGCTAAGAAGCCTCCAGTGGTAAGTTTGTGCAACAGAGCCTTATTTAACTAAAAATTTTCTATTTAACTTATGTTTACCTAAAATCTAGTTTATAAATTATTTTTACAATATATTTATTAATTTCAATATTTTGAAGAAAAATAATAGAAATTTATAAAAAATTAGTTCATGAACTTATAGGATTTTTAAGAGCATTTATATGAATGACTAAGTACTGTGAAAAAAGAGAACTAGATGACGTTTAGATAAAATTTTCAATCAAATAATCTTATTGTTGTTATTTCTAGTCACATAGTCTATTTTTATTATATGAATTATTTTTCCTCACCCAAAAGACCACGTGGTCGACCAACCAAACACGGTTGTAACTATGCAGACACTAAAGAAGTTTTAATCCACCGAGGTATCGAGTTACTGACCGAACGTGGAATGAATGCTATGAGCTTGGACGATCTCATGAAATCAGTCCAAGTTCCTAAAGGGTCTTTCTACCATTATTTTGTAAATAAAGAGGCTTTTATTTTAGAAGTCTTAGATGCTTATGAACTTTATTTTGTGAAGCGATTGAATAAGTTTTTAAGTCAAACTGATCTTTCCCCACTAGAAAAGCTGCAAAATTTTGTAAAAGATGCGGGTGAAAAAATGCAAAAATATGATTTTAAACGAGGTTGTATTTTAGGTAACTTAGGACAAGAAGTGTCGTATTTACCACAAGAAATCATTGCCCGAATCGAAAATATCTTTAAGGTATGGGAGAAATTAGTTTCTGATTGCCTACATCAGTCAAATTCACAATATAGCCTAGCTGATTGCGATGAAGCTGCTTATCAGTTTTGGATTGGGTGGGAAGGTGCAGTTCTAAGAGCACGTTTGGTCAAATCAACAAGTCCCTTAGATGCATTTTATCGCTTGTTTACTTTAGCTGTAAAACAACAAATCACGTAAAAAGTTAATTAAAAAATAAATGCAGACGTCTGTATTTATTTTTTAATTAATTCTAGACAAGCAGTCTAATTAAATGGAGAGGAAGTTCTATGTACAAAGGTATTGTAATTACTAAAGATGAAGCAGGTTACACATCACAAATTACTGAGATTGCATCAAAGCCTTTACAAGAAGGAGAGGTTAGAGTCGAAGTCAAATATTCAACACTCAATTATAAAGATGCTTTAGCCATTACTGGGCGTTCACCAGTGGTGCGTAGTTTTCCTTTGACCCCAGGCATCGATTTTTCGGGTGTTGTGATTGAATCAAAACATCCAGCATGGAAAGAAAGAGATGAAGTTCTACTGAATGGTTGGGGAGTGGGTGAGAAGTATTTTGGAGGGCTAGCCGAGCAAGTCACTGTTTCTGGTGATTGGCTCATACAAAAACCTTCTGCTTTTTCTTTTAAAGATACGATGGTTATTGGTACAGCAGGTTATACCGCAATGTTGTGTGTCATGGCTTTACAAAAACATGGTATTAAACCAAGTGATGGAAAAATTTTAGTGACAGGTGCAAATGGTGGAGTAGGTAGTATTGCCATTATTATTTTGAATCATCTTGGTTATGAGATTACAGCTTCAACTGGTCGACCTCAAGAGTCAGAATATTTAACCTATCTAGGTGCGAGTGAAATTATTGATCGTATTGAATTATCTTCCCCAGGAAAGCCATTAAACAAAGAAGTTTGGGCTGGCGTGATTGATACTGTTGGTAGCCATACTTTAGCGAATGCATGTGCTAGTACAAAATATTGTGGTGCAGTTGCTGCGTGTGGTTTGGCAGGCGGAATGGATTTTCCAGCAACAGTTGCTCCATTTATTCTAAGAGGGATTACCTTATATGGAATTGATAGCGTGATGGCACCAATCGAATTAAGAAAAGAAGCATGGGAACGTTTAGCTACAGAATTAGATCAAACAAAATTAGAAAAAGTTACGACTGAAATTCAGTTAACAGATGCTTTAAATATTTCAAATGAAATTTTAGATGGAAAAATTCGAGGTAGAGTTGTTGTACAGATATAGTTCAACAAAATGAGTTGTGGGACTGTTCTAAATTTTGTGTAAGTACTTAATTTTCATTTATCCTACTGAGGATAATAAAAAGAGGTACTTCACATGGATGAAGCTACAATCAAAAGTATGGCAGCTGAATTAGCTAAAGGTTTAAAAACTCCTGAAGATTTAAACCAAATGACAGCCATATTTAAATGTATTAGTTTAGCAATGAATTGTTTTACGATTCAGTTCGATGATCGATTAAAAGATCATTTATAAAAAATGGGACTTACACAAAATAATTTACAGGCTCGTAGAAACATGAAAATACATTCTTTTGGTGAACACAATAACATTACTTTATCTAATAATTGTATTGAAGTTCGAGGTGCACGTGAGCATAACCTTAAGGATGTAGATGTTTCTATCCCAAGAAATGCACTTGTTGTTTTCTCAGGTGTATCGGGTTCAGGAAAATCATCACTTGCTTTTGGAACTATTTTTGCTGAAGCACAAAGAAGATATTTCGAATCTGTTGCACCTTATGCAAGACGCTTAATAGATCAGGCCGGAGTACCAGATGTTGATGCTATTGATGGTCTACCACCAGCAGTAGCATTGCAACAACAACGTGGTGCAAGTAATACCCGTTCTTCTGTTGGAAGTGTAACAACTTTATCAAGTCTCGTGCGAATGATTTATTCGCGTGCTGGTGCATATCCTGCCGATCAGCCAATGTTATATGCCGAGGACTTTTCACCGAACACTCCTCAAGGTGCTTGTCCTACCTGTCATGGTTTAGGTCACATTTATGAAGTTACAGAATCGACAATGGTTCCTGACCCAACACTCAGTATTCGTGAGAGAGCTATCGCATCATGGCCACCTGCTTGGCACGGGCAAAACTTACGCGATATCCTAGTAACCCTAGGGTATGATGTTGATCGACCATGGAAAGATTTACCGCAATCGGATAGAGACTGGATTTTATTTACTGAAGAAACCCCAACAGTTCCTGTCTATGCTGGTTTAAGCCCCGCTGAGACTCAATCTGCACTTAAACGTAAACTAGAACCCAGCTATATGGGCACTTTCACTGGTGCTCGTCGCTATGTCCTTCATACTTTTGCTAATACCCAAAGTACGTTGATGAAAAAACGTGTTTCACGTTTTATGGAAGGAAAAATATGCCCTTCCTGTCATGGTAAACGCCTTAAACCAGAAGCCTTATCTATTACCTTTGCTGGAGTAGATATTGGTGAGTTTATGCAACTTTCTTTGGATAAGTTAACTTGCCTGCTTGAGCCCATTGTTCTTGGCAATTTCGACGCTCATGATGCTGGAGAAAAGACTAATAATAAAGTAACCCAACTTGATAGATCTGAACGAGCAACAACAGGTAGAGCAGTGCATTCTGTATCTCCAGATGTAAGACGTACGTCAGCACTTTCAGATGAAAAGAAAATTGCTGCCCAGCGTTTAGCAAATGGTGTGGTGGGGCGTTTAAATCAATTACGCCAGTTAGGTCTTGGTTATCTAACATTAGATAGAGCCACACCGACTCTTTCAGCGGGAGAGTTACAACGTTTGCGTTTAGCAACACAATTAAGTTCTATGCTATTTGGTGTAGTTTATGTACTGGATGAACCGTCTGCTGGATTACATCCTTCAGATAGTCAGTCATTATATGATTCTCTCGATAAATTAAGAGACGCTGGAAACTCCGTATTTGTTGTAGAGCATGATTTAGAGCTCATGCGTCGTGCTCAATGGTTAGTGGATGTTGGACCAGATGCAGGAGAGCAAGGTGGTAATATTTTATATAGTGGAGTACCTCAGGGTTTAAGTGAGATTTCAGCTTCACGTACTGCAAGTTATTTATTTAATAAAATCCCAGTTACTCAAAGTTATGGACGTACACCCTCTGGTTGGCTTGAACTTAACAATATTTACCGACATAACCTGCATAATATTGATGCTCGTATACCTCTTGGTGTACTTACAGCAGTTACAGGTATTTCAGGTTCAGGTAAATCTAGTCTCGTTTCTCAAGCTTTACCCGAGTTAGTACTTTCATATTTAGGCAATGAGTCTGAAACTGAAAACAATAATGAAAATAATCCTTTAAATGAAGGAATGTTGGTTAACGAGGTTACACAGGGTTCTCTGGCTGGTGATGTGGAGGCTATACAGCGTCTGGTACAGGTTGATCAAAAACCAATTGGCCGTACTCCACGTTCTAATCTGGCAACTTATACGGGTTTATTTGATCATGTTAGAAAGTTATTTGCTGGGACTCCTGAAGCTCGCCAAGCTCATTATGATGCTGGACGTTTTTCGTTTAATGTGGCTAAAGGGCGATGTGAAACTTGTGAAGGTGAAGGCTTTGTCAGTGTAGAGTTATTGTTTATGCCAAGTGTATATGCCCCTTGTCCGACATGTCATGGTGCTCGATATAATGATGACACTCTGAAAATTCGCTGGAATGGACGTAATATTGCTGAAGTATTAGGAATGACCGTCAATGAAGCACGTGATTTTTTTGATGGAGAGGTCTCGATTGCTCGTTCACTACAATTATTAAAGGAAATTGGCCTTGGTTATTTACGTTTAGGGCAACCAGCGACTGAACTATCTGGTGGAGAAGCGCAACGTATTAAATTGGCGACCGAGCTGCAACGCAATCAGCGTGGAAATACACTGTATATACTTGATGAGCCAACTACAGGTTTGCATCCATCAGATGTAGATCGATTGTTAGTTCAATTGCAGCGATTAGTCGATGCGGGTAATACCGTGGTTATGATTGAGCATGATATGCGTGCCGTTGCACAAGCAGATTGGGTGATTGATGTGGGACCAGGTGCTGGAAATGCTGGTGGGAATATTGTTGTGGCAGGAACACCAAAACAAATAACAGAAAATCAAGATAGCCGTACTGCTCCATATTTAGTTAATGAGTTAGTGAGTCGTGATACTAAACGTTGATATTGCGAGTGGGTAGAATAAAACCTTAAATTAAAAGCCTGTAAAATCAATCAGATATTTTTTGTTTTAGGTGGTGTGTGAGCATGAAATCTAAAAGTTTTTTTCAACTAAGGGCTTTGTTGCACAAACGGTAATCCTCCCATTAATAACCGAAGTTAAAAGTAGAGGTTAAGCAGCCATTAGAGGTGGCCTTCCTTTGTTTGCTTGGTGTGGTCTTTCATGGTTGTAATGCCACAGCCAGTTTGTTGCATAATCTTGTACTTCATCCAAAGTATCAAATAAATGTTTGCTCAGCCAACTATAACGTATAGTCCGATTATAGCGTTCAATATACGCATTCTGCTGTGGTTTACCTGGTTGAATATATTCAATACGAATACCTTGTTCAGTTGCCCAGCGTACAAATTCGTGACTGATAAACTCCGGGCCATTGTCACACCGAATAACTAACAGTTTTTCTCGCCATTCCAATAACTGATTCAATGTGTGAATAACCCTGATCGTGGGTAATGAGAATCCTGCTTCAATAGTCAAACCTTCTCGACGGTAATCATCAATCACATTCAACAATCGGAACTTACGACTATCGATCAGCTGGTCATGCATAAAATCCAGTGACCAGACCTGATTTGCCCGGATCGGCTCTTTCAGTGGTTCTGGTGCATGCCGTTTTAGTCTTCTTCTCGGTTTAATGCGCAGATTCAGTGCTAACTCACAGTAAATGCGATAAACACGCTTATGATTCCAAACATGGTTTTCAACATGACGTAGATAAGAGAAACACAGACCAAAACCCCAATCTGTATTTTCTTCAGTGAGCTCAATGAGCTGTTCTGCAATTAATGTATTGTCATCGTTTAACTTGGATTGATAACGGTAGCAGGTTTCACTGATACTAAATGCTCGGCAAGCCAAACGAATGCTAATCGCATAGTGGGCAACTGCCTGTTGTGCCATCTTACGTCGGCAAGATGGCCTCACCACTTTTTTGCCATCGCTTCCTGAATGATCTCTGCCTTTAAGCGTTCCTCAGCATACATCTTTTTAAGTCTGGTATTTTCTGCTTCCAGTTCTTTGAGTTTTGCCATTAATGATGTATCCATACCGCCATATTTGGCACGCCATTTATAGAAGGTCGCATTACTCATACCGTGTTCACGACAAAGGGCGGCTACAGGTGTGCCAGACTCCGCCTGTTTCAAAATGGATATGATCTGACTGTCAGTAAATTTAGATGTTTTCATGCAGAATCTCCTGCCTATACTTTAAGAGAAAATTCTACTTTTAGGTCCTATTGTTTTTAGGAGGGATTACTGGGTACAAACATGGACATGATGAATCCAGATCAAACAAAAGAATAATTTGATTTTCGTTTGAAACTTTCTTTTCCAAATGAATTGTTTTTAAAGCAAACATAGTAAAGTTTATGAAGTATTCTTGAGGTCAACATATTATATTTTACAAATGAAATTGAAATTATTTAAGTTATTGAATTTTCGTTTAATAAAAGAAGATATGAAGTTATTATCAGGTATAAGTCATTTAACATAATCAATATTATACGAAATCAGTGTGTTAGAACCCATTTAAAGTGTCTATATTCTCACCAATAAAAATGTCTGGTTTATGATGGTTTTTATCACCATGGACTGGATATAAAATATAGATGCTGATCACTATGTCTGATAAAGAAATTCAACGTCTTGCAGTTCTGCAAGACGTTAGAGATCATCGTATTACCCAGGTCCGTGCTGCTGAAATCCTGAATCTTTCCACCCGTCAAATTACCCGGTTATTGCAGAAGCTCAATCAAGATGGTGTCTCAGGTATGGCACATGCCAGTCGTGGTCAACCGGGTCATCGTCGCCATGACGTCCTGTTAAAATCAGAATGTCTTTCCATTATTTCTGAACATTTGCTGGGCTTTGGTCCTACATTGGCTCATGAGAAGCTCAGCAGCATGTTTGGCCTGCATATCCCGGTAGAAACGGTTCGTCGCTGGATGACTGCAAATGACCTCTGGATTCCTCGATCCAAGCGCCTGAAACGTCCATATCAGCCTCGATACAACCGTGATTGCTTCGGTGAGCTGATCCAGATCGATGGCTCATATCACGACTGGTTTGAAGGTCGAGCTTCCAAATGCTGCTTGCTGGTTTATATCGATGACGCCACTGGAAAGCTGTTGCATCTGCGCTTTTGTGAGGCTGAAACGACCTTTGATTATATGCTTTCAACCCGAGCCTACATTGAGCAATACGGCAAGCCTTTAGCGTTTTATAGCGATAAACACTCGGTATTCCGAGTGAATCAGAAATCGAGCCAAGATAGCCAGATCACGCAATTTGGGCGGATCCTGAATGAGTTAAACATTGATATTGTCTTCGCCAACTCCCCACAAGCCAAAGGCCGCGTAGAACGTGCCAATAGAACTCTTCAGGACCGTCTGATCAAGGAGATGCGCCTGGAAGGTATCTGTTCGATTGCTGAGGCCAATGCATGGTTGCCCTGCTTTATCGAGCAGTTCAATCAGAAGTTCGCCAAATATGCGCGAAACTCAAAGAATTTACATCGGCCATTAACCGAATCTGATCTTGAACTGGATGATATTTTTACCTGGCAGGAACCGCGTAAGGTCACCAAGAATCTGACCCTGACCTATGACAAATGTATTTATATGCTTGAGCCAACAGTACTGAATCATAAGCTGATTGGGCAATACATTTCATTTCTAGAGTATCCGGATGGCACTGTGGCCCTCATGCATGAAGGGCGAAAGCTCAACTACAGCATCTTCAATAAATTGGCTGGGCTGCAGCAAAATGAGATTGTTGAGAATAAACGGTTAGGTACAGTTCTGGCACATATTCAGCAACAGCATGAAGAGTTGGAAAAACAGAATAAACGTTCCCGTCTCAAGAAAAGTATGCCGAGTCGTAAAGCTCAGAAAGCTGTTATTGAACAAAGAAAGTTAAATCCTGTGCTTGACTCTTGTGGTTAAAAACAGGACATTTTAAATGGTTTATCGCATAGACATTTTAATTGGTGAATAACACAGTGTTGTAAGCCCAAAATAGAAATGTCCGCTTTTAGAATGTGCACTTTTGCAATTTCCTTAGCGGACGGTTTGATATGTTGGTGTCTATGTCGGATAAAGAACTTAAACGATTGTCGGTCTTGCAGGAAATCTGCGATCAACGCATAACTCAATCCCAGGCTGCTCAGCTACTTCATATTTCAGAATGTCAGGTCAGACGCTTACTGCAGAAATACAAAGTTCAAGGTCCAGCTGTATTAGCCCATACGGGTCGTGGCCAAACCAGCAATTCCAGGCTTTCTGAAGAACTCAGACTCAAGTGCCTCAATATTGTTTCTGATCAACTGCATGGTTTCGGACCAACCTTGGCGCATGAAAAGCTTATTCAACAGGAGTTATGGTTCATTCTGACCAAGGCAGTCAGTACTGTAGTCGTGCTTTTAGAGCGCTATTATTGACGAATAACTGTATTCAAAGTATGTCACGCAGTCTTGCGCAGTACACTGCTCATGTTGGGACAATGCAGTGACTGAAAGCTTCTTTCATACATTGAAAGGTCATGTAATCCATGGCAGTGTGTTTGCCACTCGAAAAGAAGCGAATGCTGTCCTGTTCGACTATATCGAGATTTATTACAATCGAATCAGAATACATTCTGCAAATGGCTGGTTAAGTCCTGAAGCCTTTGAACAAAAATATTGTAAGAATTTAGAGGGATCGAATGTCCATAATACTGTCTAGGATCAGATAAAGGATTCTGCATCTGAAAAAAAGGCCTTTAGCTTAATTCTGAGCTTCGACTAATGACAAAATATAAGACTTCTACCTCTGAAAATTGTAAAAAATCAATTTTTTTGATCTTTAAAGAATGAGGATATAGTATTTGTAAAATTACTTAGCTGCTTAAAACTTAATTCTAATTGGTTAATAGGTGAAAAATGAAATTAGCAGAAGCTCTCTTACTTCGAAGTGATCAACAAAAAAAAATTATTTCACTAAAACAACGTATCAATGCAAATGTATTGGTACAAGATGGTGATAAACCATCTGAAGATCCAAATGAACTATTGAAACAAGTATTTTCTTTAATTCAAGAATTTCAAAAATTAAGTTATGCAATTCATGAAACTAATGCTTTAACAAAATTAAATGATGGTCGTTCTCTACTTGCTTTATTGACTTTGCGTGATGAATTTGTAGAACAGCACAAAACCCTAACTGCAGCAATAAGTAATACATCTCGTGAATCTGATCGTTATAGTACGCGGGAAATAAAGTGGCATAAAGTTATTCCAGTTTCATCATTACAAAAACAAGCTGATGATATTAGTCTTAAATTACGTGATTTAAATGTGTTAATTCAGTCGAATAATTGGAAAATTGATTTGATTGAAGCCTAATAGTCCTTTAGATATAATCAAGTTGAACATACTGGGCGAGTACAAGATCCCTTACTTCCACAACATAGGATTGTAAATAAAGTGTAGTGGCTTGCAAAGCAAGTGGATAAGCTTAAAATTTTAAGTACAAATCAATCCATCACTTGGCATAACTCAAATCTTTGTGCGAACAAAGTTACACGTTACTTATAACTACCATGTACTGACAGTATGTTCACCTCAATTACTAAAAATAAAGAAATGAGCAAGCATCAGCTCAACTACATTTCTATTTTTAATTCGGTTCGGGTTTGTTGCATAACGAGCTGAAAAACAGATTTTGAAAACAGCAGATTCAAATCACAAGTGCGACACATTTGTAGTTAGTTGAAAAATTTAGGTGTATTCGTAGAATCATTAGACTTTTTCAACTCGCAATTGGAAAGCACGCAATGAAGAAATACACCCAACTCTCTCAAGATGAAAGTAAGCGTCCGCTGAGCCTCACTTTTTCTCACTCATGAATACCACGATAGTGTCCACTAAATTTTAAGTGGACACCTATTTATGGATTTAAAGACAGTTATAGACAGCACACCAATGCTAAAAAAGCCCCGTCGAACCTTCACGGCTGAATTTAAACATCAACTTATTCAGCAATGCCAGCAGCCAGATACATCAGTGGCTAAGGTCGCAATGCAACATCAGATCAATGCCAATCTGTTGCATAAATGGATTCGTCAGTCCAGATCAATGCCCCTGCATTAACACCCCCTCCATTCCACAGACTGACTTTCTTCCGGTCATGCTTCACCCGACTCCAGTCAAACAAGACGCACCTCCGCCACCTGTGCCGGAGAAGAATGCTGTCGCTCATATCAGGATTCCATTGCATAAGGAACAAAGTTCCGCAAGGGATCAGATGATCGAGATCGACTGGCCAGTGGAGTCAGTAACTGAATTACTGTTGCTGATCCAGGGTTTGACTCAATGATCCGTATTGATGAAATCTGGTTGTCTACCCAGCCCATGGACATGCGTGCGGGTATGGATACTGCCATGGCTAAGGTGTTGAGAGTCTTTGGCTCGATCAAACCGCATTGCGCTTACCTGTTCTGTAATAAACGTGGCCATCGCATGAAAGTGCTGGTGCATGATGGACGGGGATCTGGCTGTGTGCCCGGCGGCTGGAACAGGGAAAATTCCACTGGGCGCAGGTTCACCAGGGTGAAAGCATGGCGATCAGTCTGGAACAGTTACAGTCACTGATCCAGGGTTTGCCTTGGCAGCGCATTGGTGGTGACGATGCTCTAAACCAGCTTGGTACATTCTGCTATTCTCCAAACGTTCTATTTCCTCTGCGTCATGACCTCAGGCATACTGCGGTCATTAAAATGCTGCCTGACTTAAGCCAACTGACCCATGAACAACTGCTGGAATTTACCAGACAGCTAGCGCTGCAGCATCAACAACTCGCAGAAGATAAACAACAATTAGATACCAAAGTTCAGCATCTTGAAGTATCAAATCAGCAATTGGATGCCAAAGTTCAACATCTTGAAGCATGCAACCAACATCTCTCTGTTCTCGCTCAAAAATACGAGCATGAACTTGCGCTATTTAAACAGTATAAATTCGGTAGTAAAAATGAACATCTCACCGCAAAACAAATCCACCTATGGGACGAAGCGGTTGAAGAAGATATTGCTGCGGTTGACCTGGAACTGGAACGACTGAATGCAGATAAAATGAATACAGCTGCGCAGAAAAGCGAGTATGCACGACTCTAAAATCACCAAAGCGTTCGAATAAGTCTCGCCACGGGATACCTGAACGATAGCGCTTCAACAAATAGTCGGTTATCTTTGGCCGTTACTCCAACAGTACCCATTCGTCCAGGTAACAGATCTTTAACCTGTTCCCACTGATCATCTTTTAATGCATAGCGTTTAGTCATGAAAAATTATGAGGACCGGTAAGATTTTCTCAAGCTAATTGATGACACGCCCTAAGAATAAAAAAATATTTATAAAAATAGACGTCTTGCGTTAGTCAAAATTTAAAATTTAAACAGCCAAAAGCTACATATTATAAGGTTTTAGCCAATTCAAAAATTAGGTAAAACGATACTTTCGCAAGAGGTCTAATCTATATTTTTTAGATTTAGCTATACAGAATTTATCATTCTGTATAGCATAGACTTTATACTCTATTAGTATCTAGAGTATAGTAAGAGTCAGACTGCTTAGCTAAAAGTTCAATAAACTGCGGAATTGCACTTGCACTTTGAACCGTACCGGGTTTGTCGGAGACTTTTTTATTTAAGTTAGGCCACCTGACCTAACGGGTTAATCTTATCATAGTACATTGCTTCAAACTCAAAAGGCGACTTGTAACCCAATGCACTGTGTACACGCTCTTTATTGAACCAATCTACCCAGTTGAGTGTCGCAAGTTGTACATCCGCTAAACCTTGCCAATCTGCTTTTAAATATTCAATCACCTCTGTTTTGTATAAGCCATTCACTGTTTCAGCCAAAGCATTATCGTATGAATCACCAGTTGTACCGACTGACGCTCGTAAATTTGCTGCTTCTAGACGATTGGTATAGCGAATGGAAAGATATTGCACACCTCTATCGGAATGATGAATTACATTCTTTGGCATACCTCGATCATGCAAAGCTTGTTCTAATGCATCAAGCACCATATCTGTATTCATACGTGTTGATACTTTCCATCCAACAATTGCTCGTGAAAACACATCAATAATAAATGCGGTATAGACCCAACCTGACTTGGTTTGAATATACGTAAAGTCACTGACCCACAGCTGATCTGGATGATCAGCACTAAAATTACGTTTCACTAAATCATTCGCTCGTTTTTGATCATCTCGGCTACGGGTGGTTTGTTTGTTCTTACCTCGCCAAACACCTTGTATACCTAGCTTTTTCATTAATCGAGCAACAGTACAGCGTGCAATAATATAGCCTTCACGTTTCAGTTTTTGCCAGACTTTACGTACACCATACCGACCTGAACTTTCCTTCCAAATTCGTTTAATCTCCTCAGCATGATGCAAGTCATGTAAATCTCGCTTTGCTCGATGTTCTGGATTTTCGCAGAGATCTAGAGTCCGGTAATAGGTTGAAGCTGCGATCGGTAAAATCCTACAAATCGCATCAACACCATATAAGTCTTTATTGTTATGGATGAAATCCACCATTATTTGTGTGGGCGGTCGAGCTCCGCCTGGGCGAAAAAAGCGGCTGCTTTACGTAGAATTTCATTCGCACGTTGCAGTTCTTTATTTTCGCGTTCCAGTTGTTTGATACGTTCTTGGTCTGAAAGCTGCTGTACTTTAACTGGATTTTGTTTATCTAAATATTTTTGATACCAAACACGTAGTGTTTCAGGAGTACAACCCTTGCGCAGTATACTGCTCAGGGAGCAATAGCTGTGATCGCAGCCCAATTCGATGGATAATCTTTCTCGGATTCAATCAATAATTGAACCGCTCTTTCTCTGATTTCAGGGGTATATTTTAATTTTGTCATCGGGATAGTCTCTCAGAATATTGACTCTCCGACAAACCCGGTACGGTTCAGTTTCTAGGTGAAGGTGAGTGGAAACGTAAGAAACATGGACCTGAATATCGTCGCCAATGGCGTAAGCTTCATATTGGCATCGATGCTGAAACCTTGCAAATACGTGCAGTACAGCTTACCACAAATAATGTGAGCGATTCGCAAGTACTCGGTGATTTACTTGCTCAAATTCCCTTAGATGAACGAATTGATTCGGTCTATACCGATGGTGCTTATGACACTAAGCACTGCAGACAAGTCATTCTAGATCGAGATGCACATGCGGTCATTCCGCCAAGAAAAAATGCAAACCCATGGAAAGATCAGAAATTGAGATCTTTAGAGCGGAATGAGTTACTGAAAACAGTTAAACGTTTAGGAAGAACGCTTTGGAAAAAATGGTCTGGTTATCATCGTCGAAGTTTAGTTGAAACCAAGATGCATTGCATCAAACTATTAGGTGATAAATTAACAGCAAGGAGTTTTTCTAGTCAGGTGAATGAGATTCATGCACGCATAGCCGTATTGAACAAATTTACAGAATTAGGTCGTCCTCATACCCAAGTTGTCACTTGAATTCTGTTCAAATGAGCAGAGTGTTGTCTTTTAAATCTTTGTGCAACAAAGCCCTTTAAAATTACATTTAGCATAAAATCTCTTATGCGAAGTCCAATATTAAATTAATCCCTTCACAAGGAAGAAGCTTGCTACAATGACCAATAAAACTGCAAAGCATTTCTTTAACATTGCTGGCGATAAAGCATGTGCCGCCTTCGCACCAAACTTAGCCGTAATGAAACTCATGATGCTAATGCCAATAAATGCATAAATATGCACGTAACCAATGGTATTAGGTACATTAATCTCAGCATTTATACCAAAAATAATAAAACCTAATGCACCAGCGACAGCAATGGGGAATCCACATGCCGCAGATGTTCCAACCGCCTTCTGCATGACCACACCATAGCGATTCAGGTACGGAACCGTCAGACTTCCACCACCTATTCCAAAAATTGCTGATGCAATCCCAATGACACTACCAGCAGTAACTTGTTGACCTGACGACGGTAAAGTTTGCGTTGAATTAATTGCTGTTTTAGCATCTGTAAGCATCGTATATGCGACCCAAATCAGAAATAAGCCAACAATGATTTGTAGATGTAACCCTGATATCAAACCAGCAATACCTGCCCCAAAAAAACAACCAATCGCCATTGGTGGAGCTAGATTTTTAAATACAGGCCATAGCACAGCGCCATTTTTATGATGTGCCATTAATGAGCTGATTGAAGTGACAACGATTGTTGCTAAAGATGTACCTAATGCGAGATGCATAACAACATCAGGGTCATAACCCATTTGAGTAAAGACAATAAAAAGCAGTGGTACAATAATCGTACCACCGCCGACACCAAACAGCCCTGCTGCAAAACCAGCAAAAGCGCCGATGACTAAAAAGGTTATAAGTTCCACAATAAACTAACTTTAAAAAGATAAAAGAATTAAGGCATTGAGTTAAGCGTGTTCCAACTGACCCATTTGATGATAAGCACGGTTAAAATACACCAGACTTTCTTCTTGATCGCTTTGTTGAACTTTAAGAACACGACACATGAAAACACTGTGTGTACCGACTTGCTGAATATCTTGAATCTCACAGTCAAAACTGACCAAGGCATCTTTCAAAATAGGTGAACCAGTTTCCATCGTACTCCAATCACCGAGTTTGAAACGATCTTCTGAGCTGAATTTACTTGAAGCAAAAGCATTTGAAAGCTGTTCATGCTGAGTACTTAGTACGTTTACAGCCAAGACTTTATTTTCAACAAAATGGGCATGTGAACGGGAGGATTGATTCATACAGACTAATAACATTGGCGGTGTATCCGTCACGCTACATACGGCAGATGCAGTAAATCCATGCATACCTGTTTCACCCGAAGTCGTAATAACATTCACTGCTGTGGTGAGTAAAGACATTGCATTTCTAAAGTCTGTTGCTTCAATCATCTCTTTCATCTCAAATGTACATATCACGTGCTCGCGCATAAAGCTGGACAAATGACCTTGCGATGATTTGTTCTGCTTCGCACGAGACTACGTTTGATTAAGCTTCTAGCTCTTTACGAACAATGGCAGCACCTGCGCTTAAAGCTTCAAGTTTGCCACGTGCCACTTGGCGAGATAGCGGTGTCATACCACAGTTAGTTGAAGGATACAGTTTATCTGCATCAACAAATTGCAATGCTTTGCGTAGCGTATTTGCTACTTCCTCTGCAGTTTCCACTTGAGTGGTTGCCACATCAATTGCACCCACCATCACTTTCTTACCACGGATCAATTCGATTAAATCCATTGGTACACGTGAGTTTTGGCATTCAAGTGAAATAATATCGAGCTTAGATTGTTGTAGTTTCGGGAATGACTCTTCGTATTGACGCCATTCATTACCTAAAGTTTGTTTCCAATCTGTATTGGCTTTAATGCCGTAACCATAGCAAATATGAACTGCAGTTTCACACTTTAGACCTTCAAGTGCACGTTCTAAGGTTGGTACACCCCAGTCATTCACTTCATCAAAGAATACGTTAAACGCAGGTTCATCAAATTGAATAATGTCTACGCCTGCTGCTTCAAGTTCTAAAGCTTCTTGGTTCAAAATTTTGGCAAATTCCCAAGCCAGTTTTTCACGGCTCTTGTAGTGTCCGTCAAAAAGTGTATCAATCATGGTCATTGGACCAGGCAACGCCCATTTAATTGGCTGACTGGTTTGGCTGCGTAAAAATTTCGCATCGTCTACAAACACTGCTTTTTTACGAGAAACTTCACCCACAACCGACGGTACGCTTGCTTCATAACGATTACGAATACGCATGGTTTCACGCTTTTCGAAATCCACACCTTCAAGATGTTCAATAAACGTAGTTACGAAGTGCTGACGAGTTTGCTCACCATCACTTACGATATCAATACCAGCAGTGACTTGCTCATGTAATGATAATTTCAAAGCATCACGTTTAGCTTCTAATAACTCTTCGCCTTCAAGTTTCCATGCAGACCATAATTTTTCAGGTTCAGCTAACCAAGACGGTTTTGGCAAGCTACCCGCAGTTGAAGTTGGGAGTAAAAGTTTCGGTTGTGTAAGCGCCATGTCTAATCTTCTTTCTCTAAATTCGTCAGTCTGTGTGTCAATTCGATGTCTTAAGCAGCTGTTTCGATCTTAAAGTTTGCTGCCCATTCATTTAAAATATCTTGATATGGTTTGATGAAGTTTTCTTCTGTCCATTTACCTTGCTTAACCGCCAACTCACCACGTTCAACACGGTCATAAACGATACGTGTCAGTGAGTAATCGCCATAGCTCAAGCTTGGTTGATACTCCACACCTGCCGGAGAGTTGGTGTTGTAAATTTCAGGACGATAAATTTTTTGGAAGCTTTCCATGGTTGCAATCGCGCTGATCAATTCAAAATCAGTATAATCACGGACTAAGTCGCCAGCGAAATAGAATGCTAATGGTGCATTACCACCTTCTGGTTTGAAGTAACGTACACGTAAGCCCATTTTGGCGAAATATTCATCAGTACGTGAATATTCATCATTTTTGTATTCCACACCCAAAATAGGATGTACGTTGGCTGTACGGAAATACGTTTTAGAGGTTGAAACGCTTAAGCAAATGACAGGTTGTTTTTTAAATTCTGCTTTAAATACATCTGAATTGACTAAATGTTGATAAAGCTTGCCATGTAGATTACCAAAATCTTCAGGTTTTTCACCGACGCCACAACCGAGTTGAGGCAATACCACACTGAAGTCGTAATCACGCACATAAGATGAAAAGCTATTGCCAATCATGCCTTCAATACGCTCACCCGTATGATGGTCGATGATGGTGCTTTTGAGGGTTTCAATAAATGGAAAGGTTTGGCCATTGCCTTCGATATCAATTTCAGCAGAAATGATGTCGATCTCAAGTGAGTAGCGATCACCTTTAGGATTATCAACGGTCGCTAAGCTATTAAAACGGTTGTTAATCATCGCAAGGGTACGATGCAAGTTTTCTTCACGGCTTTCCCCACGTGCCAAATTGGCAAAATTTGTGGTTAAACGTGTGCTTTCTGCTGGCGTGTAGTTTTCATCAAAACGGATACGTTTAATTGAACACTCAAATGCTGTACTCATGGAGATTGCCACCTAAAAATTTTATAAAAAGCTAAATTTCTGAATGGCTGTATTTAAACGTGAATAAGAAAGTGAGTAAAACGATATAAATTCAGCTTAAGATGAGAAATACTCATCTTAATAAATTAAAGATTCTGAGGATTTTTAGTTATTCAGTAAGTTAAGTGGCTATCTAAAATCTTTATCTGAAATTGATAATGTTTTTTGCAACTCTACTAAAGATAATAAATCTCCAACTATCAAGTATGTGTAAAGGCTTTGTTGCACAAAGATTTGAAATGCAAAGCGCCCCTAATTGAGCCAAATTTAAGGCGTAACTTGGGTAAGTGGTCGACCTAATTCCGTAAATCTGTTGAGGATTGCTACACGTGCATGGGTCTCATTCACTTGGCTATCAAAGCTCCTTGCACTGAGTTTATCTGCTAATAATTTAATGCAGTGCATCTTAGTTTCAACCAAACTTCGCCGATGATAGCCTGACCATTTTTTCCATAGTGTCCTACCTGAGATACCGTCTTGGTAGTCAATCAGGTTTTGAGATTATTCGACCAATAAATAATCTCTTTGATAGGCAGTCTGATGTTTTAAAACGCCATAACACAGATGTATAAGCTTGCGCATTGCAGCACCTAAAGCACACATTTTATTTTTACCCTGGCTTAATAATCGTTGATATAAAGCTTCAATGTGTGGATTATATTTAATCGCTGTTAATGCTGACATATACAATACTGAGCGTATTTTACTGTCACCTGCTTTTGATAAGTGACTTTGCTTGTTGACTGAACTGCCAGACAACTGATGTACTGGAACCAAACCTACATATGCAGCAGCTTGACTTGCTTTTTCAAACTTGTGCGAATGAAATAACCCCAACAGTAATAAGCCTGATCGTTCACCGATTGAAGGAATAGTTTGCAGTAATTTCAAATCCTGTTTCAATGTTGGATCTTGATCTATGTGATTATTTATTAACTTATCAATATGTTCAAGTTGCTGATTTAAATACTCAATATTCTCTTCAAGTAATTTAATCACAACAACGGAGGTATGAGTGGACTGCGCCTTTTCAAGTCGATTCTTTTCCTGCAATAGACTACCTAGATAGACATCTCGTCTGCCTAGTAAAGCTTTTAATAATCTGACATTTTCAGGTTCAGGCTGCCATATGATTAACTTTGCGGTGTAACCATAACGTGAAAGAGCTTCACTATCAGCTTTATCCGTTTTATTTAGCATGGACATGCCTTTGGCAAAGGCTCTTACTCGTGAAGGATTAGCCACACAAACCTTTACACCTGCATCATATAGATAATATCCCAAATTCTCATGATAAACCGAAGTCGCTTCCATGATTGCTGTCACTTGATCAGGTTCAATTTTAAGAGTGATGAGCCATTTGAGCAGACTGCCAAAGCCACTTTCTGTATTAGTAAATATTTTATTTTTTCTTTTTCCAGTCAAACCTTGAGGGAAAATGCAACAATCTATTTTGGTTTTACTGACATCAATACCTAGCATAATCATGGTGATATTCCTTGAGTTTAAGCTATGATTTTTATCCCATTAACCATCATCTTACCTTGTGAATACAGCATCAAACTGCTTAGTTACCGTTCAGAGTTGTATGAGGGATAAGGGCAAATTGTAGGTTTTATCTCAGGTTCAAATTTAAGATTTTAGCAGCACTCCAAACTCTACAATTTGCGTATAGTGGTAGCTAATCACTATATCAATCAAGATACAAGAAGCACTGCTTCGCAAGATTAACTGGTAGCCCATCGCTACTTTTTTGGTAGCTGATTGCAATATCAATATGCTTTTATCTTCTACAAAGCGTGGTGTAATCTGGTGCTGTCCAATTCAATCCGCAAAGTTTAATCAGACTTTGCACAAAGCCAGTGACTATACGTAAAGACAGACGGAATAAGGATTTAATCATTAAGCAGCATTGGATGGCTGCGTCGGAGTAGGTTTGATTTCGCCCTTGTTTGCCTTTTGATGGGGCATACCATTGCGTAGCTGGATCAAACCAAATGGCAATATTTCCGCGACTCATGAGTGCTCGGTTATATATGCGGACCAATTGGTTGTGCGGTAGATTTTATGTGTAGGCTTATTCATTTGAAAATTATATCGCTGAAAAGCCTTTACAGATAGGTTTGTGCAACAAAGCCGTTCTTATTAAATTTCAATTAGTGAATTTCTTTCATCTTAACCTTAGAAAATATCAGTATATCAAATCCTTACTATCTAATTAAATCGTTAAAATATAGGGTTTAGATTTAAACCCATATAACTATGTCAAACAAACTTGAACGTCAGAAATTGACTCTCCCAGCAGGTCACGATAAGCTTCTGCTTCACTCCTGCTGTGCACCATGCTCGGGTGAAGTGATGGAAACCCTAATTGAATCAGGCATCGACTTTTCGATCTTTTTTTATAATCCCAATATTCACCCTGTCAAGGAATATGAAATCCGTAAGGAAGAAAATATTCGCTTTGCAGAAAAACATAATATTCCTTTTATTGACTGTGATTACGATACAGACAATTGGTTTGCACGTGCCAAAGGCATGGAAAATGAGCCAGAAAAAGGTATTCGCTGTACCATGTGTTTTGATATGCGCTTTGAACGGACTGCCCTTTATGCAGCTGAAAATGGCTTCAGCCTAATTAGTAGCTCATTGGGTATCTCTCGTTGGAAAGATATGAAGCAGATCAATGATTGTGGGCATCGTTCTGCTTCACATTATGAAGGTATCACCTATTGGGACTACAACTGGCGTAAAAATGGTGGTGCTGTTCGTATGCTTGAAATCAGCAAGAAGGAAGAATTCTACCAACAAGAATATTGTGGCTGTGTATACTCCTTACGTGATACCAACCGTTGGCGTATGAGCCAAGGTCGTGATCGCATCAAATTGGGCGTGAAATTTTATTCGAATGCCATGGATGATGAAAGCTAAGCTTCAGTCGCCAGATACCAATTTTTCCAGGAACTGGTTCCACGGACTTCAATGGGTACAGTTGGAATCAGTTTTTCTTTTAGAACGTCAGTCTGTCCCACGGCTTTGGCAAGTCGGGCTTTCACAGAATGAATGCATTCACGATCTCCAAACTCACAGCGATCCAATGTCGTACCCCCACAAGGACCATTCGCCAATCCTTTCGGACAAGTTTCAGGGCAAATATATAAAGTATCTCCTAACCTACATTGACCACAACTTTCACAACCCACGACCCCTTGCTTAGAGATAAATTCAGTTTTTAACAATGCTTTTGCTGCAGGCGCATTTTCCCAGAATGAGGCCTTAAAAATAAAATGCCCCACACCTTTGGCAATTTTGGACTCAAATAGAGCCTTGTGCATGAAATGCAATTGCTGATATTTAATAAGCTGGCTAGAGGATAGTTGGCGGGAATAATAAGCTAATTCTGGCACGAGTTCATTTTTAGTCTTCACTTGCCACAGTGCATTCCAGAGTGCTTCGAGTTCCTGTAAACCATAATGTCGATATTGTTCAATATATTTTTCTAAAAGCTTTTGCTCTTCAGGCTTATGGCATGCTGAAAGATGCACACCTGCAAAACTCAAATATTTACACATCAATATTTGTATAGCACAACGTTTATAAGCATTCTCAGTTCGTCCATCCTGTTTTTCCTGAGCCAACACTCGTAACATGTGTGGTGTAATAACAATTCCTGCGACCTTATGTTTCACCATAAAATTGGCACGTGCCAAACTAAGTGGCATAACACAAGCAAGTATATTTTGTGGGTATCGATGACGATTTAAAAAAGCCTTGGCTTGTTTTAAAGCCTCCATATCGTAACCCAACTGGGTAACGATAAAGTCTGCTCCTGCTTTAATCTTTTTGTGAAGTTTTAAATATTGTGCATCACGTTCAGCTTCAGCATATTTAAAGGGATTAAAAGCTACACCAATATGAAATCCACCATAACACTTTGCGGCCATGACCGCATTTACAGACTCTAAATATCGGGTGCGATTCGTTCCATCTTGACCATTTGTATGCCCTTTTAACTTATCACCTGTGAGAAGCAGTAAATTTTTTTGTCCCGAAGCTTGAGTTAATTTTAAGAAGGTCTCAAAATCAGTAATATCCCGACCTTTCCCTGAATAATGGATGATTTTTTCCACTGATGAAGGAAATGTCTTCGCACATTCAAGTGGTGGCAAATCACTATCGGCATGCACTCGATCTGCCAAAGTGATCGCACATGGAAATTCTGCTAAAGACATTGGTACGGCAATGCCCTTAGCAGAACTTAAATATTCCAACAAAATACAAAACTGATTGTGCTTAAAATGGGAAGCAAGCTGTGACATAAAATAAAGTTCAAATAAAAATGATTAAAGCAGGTCGCTATTATATTCGACCTAACAGAATCAGCCCGATTAATCTTAAACAGGCTGATATAGAAAATTTTAGTCAACAATTATGCAATGAATCTATTCAATACATTCAATCAGGCAACTTTCTCATGAGATTCTCGCTCTAATGCGAAATGAAATGCCTATTTTTCAAGAATATTTTAATACGACTTAATGAAGTTCTCTTCTATCCATTTACCTTGCTTAAGATTCAATTGAACACGTTCAACACCGTCATAAACTTTACGAGTTAAGAGAAATCATTATTGTGAACAGACTATTTCTCTAAGTTGATTCATCACAACATGTAATTTATAGCCATAGAGCCGGCCCATTGAGCTTTTACCACGAGATGCAATTTTAGATAATGATTTATGGCGGTGAATAGGTTTGTGCAACAAAGCCTATTCTAATTAAAACTTGAATTTCATAACCATTAATTTACAGTACAACTATCAATAAAATCGCCCCACCATTGCATCATTTCCATACGCTGATTAAAATATTCTGCATGATTATAACTTGCACGGGTTTTATTTTTATCAGTATGAGATAGCTGTGCTTCAATCCAATTTGATTGAAATAAACCGGATTCATTTAATATGGTACTAAATGTCGATCGTAACCCATGAGAAGTTAATTCATTTTTAGTATATCCCATTTTTCTGATAATCAAGTTCAGGGTATTAAAATGAATAGGTTTATTATTGTTTCGGGGGCTAGAAAACACATATTTTTCGCCATGAGACCAAACGAGTGCTGATTTCACAACTTCAAGTGCTTGATCAGATAGTGGAACAAAAAAATCAGGGATATCATGACCTAAAATAACCTTTCTTCTATATTGTTTAATATGTAAGGCTGGTATTTTCCATATTTTTTTATCTAGATCGAAGTGATGTGGTTCACAAAGCAATAATTCTCCACCACGGACGCCTGTATATAATTTAAACAACAGGGCTTTTTTAATAATAGGATCTGTATTAATCTGATTTAATTTAGCTAAGAAATTAGATAGTTCATCTGAATTTAAATGAGGATAGTTTTTCTTAATCTTATTGTTGACTAATATTTTATGAAGTCCATGTGCAATATTATATTCACAATACCCCATCGCTACCGCATAATCATAAATCTGATTTAAATAACTATAGGCTTTCTTTACAGGTTCTTTTACATTTCTAGATTCTATATTTTTAATAATCTTAACTAGATCATATCTTTTAATTTCCATAAATGGCATTAGTCCAATATTTGGATAAACATCCTGATCTAAACATTTTTTTGCGAGCTGAATTACACCGCATCGTGGTTCATCTTCAAAGGAATTTTTAATTTTAAATTCTAACCACTCTTCACAAATATCCTGAAAAGTTTTGATGTATTTTTTATGCAGTGGTTTATTTTCATAATTATTAAATTTATATTCATCCCGGACTGATCTGGCCTCTTTCAAGGACATTACAGGATATTCACCCAACTTCATGCGAGGACGTTTATTTGTCCCTGCAAGTGAATAGCGGTAACTCCAAGATTTACGTCCGTTTGGTTCTACCTTCAAACTTAAGCCATCATCATCTGCCAGAAAATAGATTTTTTCCTTTGGTTTAGCTTGACGTACCTTAATTTCAGTAAGACTCATGAATTTTTAACCTAACCACAAATGGCACTGCTCAATTCAATTATAGCAAATTTAAGCGATATTCATATGATGCGTATCATACGCATCACATATTTTTATAAGTAATTGTTAAATAAAATTTATATTTAGATTGGTTATTCCCTAGTAACCAATTAATTAACCATTGATTTTGCAAGTCTTAAATTGGCATTTGAAGTGCAGCCTCATGTTATGACTATTCACATTTCTGCTCTATGATTCATGGTTACTTATTAGTTATGTTATTATGTCAGGAGCGATACAAGAATTAGGGTAACCTTATTATGGAAATAGCGAATACGAAATTACTAGCTGGCGCTTTGATAGCCCTAACTTTAACTATAGTTAGCCCTGTCGTACTTGCAAATGATAACAATGATATACGAAAGACTATTGTAGTTAAGTTTGCTAAAAAAGCTTACTCTGCAAATTATTACGGAAGGATAGATGGATACAAGTATGATTCCTACAAATTTTATGCTAAAAAAGGGCAAAGGTTAAAAGTGAAGTTGACTGGAGGAAATGTTGAAGCTTACTTATGGAGTAATCAATTAAAAGACTCCATCAATCTTGGAGAATATTCTCCAGAGCTTGATGATAAGGGTATTTATATTTTACCTGCTTCAGGTGAGTATGAAATTAGAGTATTACAACCTAGATCACAGGCAAGAAAAGATAAAAAACCTCAATACTGGATGAGTATTAACATTAAATAAAGACTTGCTAGATTCGTTTAAGCTTTTATACAAGGGTTCAAAAACTATTGCCAGTTAAACGGGGCGTGATTTTTACGTATATGTTTTTATATTAGTAAAAATGATATAGATACGTAATTCATAGAGATCGTTTCAATTTAGCAATCTCTAAATACATCTTGTAATTGGCATGTTGAATCCGTTCATTTGAGGGGGCGTATTGCTTCTGGACTTCATCTAAGAAAGGAGTTTCTTCACATAATTCAAAGTACCTTTCCATCGGTGTTTTACCTTTCAAAGCTGAATGTGGTCTCATCCAGTTATAGTAATGCTGCCATTCTGCCAGTTTGCTCTGAATTTCCTCTGAATCGATATCTACAGTAGCGTAGAACTCAGATTTATCAGTCTTTTGTGAGCGCTACCTTGCCATTCAGATGAGGTAAACCCGGTTTATTCGGCCTAAATTTTATCCCATACTGCATCATTTTTTCTGTACTTTTTCAGCAAAGAATTCTCGTCCACGATCGGTCTGTATTTGCTGTATGGGAAAAGGCATTTATTCAATTACACAGTTAACAAGTCGAGTGTATTCGCAGCTGTTCGGCGTTTATATATCCTTAAAACGCGATATCGTGTGCAGTCATCGATAGATGTGTACTGATATAGTCCAGGACCCAGTTTACAGGTATCCATTTGAATTCTATCGCCTGGTAATGGACGTTCATAACAAATGTAATCTACTTTACGACGGAATTTTTTAATCGGTTTGACTTAATGGGTGGATAGTACTTTATGGATAGTCGCCAAGGACAACGAGACTCCGTGCAGCTCATTAATTCGGTTTGCAAACGTCGAGCACCAAGATTTCTAGCTGAGCGCATTTCCAATATTAAAGCTTCTAGCTCAGCATTGATTTTAGTATTTGGCGATTTTAAGGGACATTTACTATGACTACTTAATCCATCAATACCTTGTTCAGAATATCGTTTCCACCACTTGCGTAAAGTTGGTCTAGAAATGCCACATCTCCGACAAACCAGGCCAGCATTATTGGTCTCTTCAAATAATTTAACCCCATACGAGTCTTTGTTGAATTTCTCTGTTCATAGACACCCATTATATTGAAGTGATGTCTATGAATCACACAGATTATCATAAGGCTTTTGAAACTGTCGCACCTCATGTTTGAATTCACCCATTAACAGAGTGCGAATTAGTCCTTGATCATGTTTGACCACATTTCAAGGAATAGTGTCCAACTTTCGGTATGCAGATTATGGTGTGGGGTTCTCTTAAAGTTTAAACCTTATTATTTTACTTCAGTAATGCTGATTGGCTGGTCTTTTACAAATTCAACAACCCCTTCACCACGTTTAAAGTGAATTGAAACTCCATTATTATTAGCTAAACGAATACCACTACCAGCAACTGTTTGCTTTAAACGATATACCATGCCTGAGTTATCAGTCATTAAAGCAGTTTCAAAGTTATCCGATGATTTCAGAAAAATTAATAAACCATTTGGACCAGAAAATTTAAGGACCTGCGTATCAGCTGAAGTATTGCTTGTAGCCTTATCTTGTAAAGTTTCAGTCTTTGGACTCGAAGTACACCCAGTCATTGCTAAAACTAACAAAGTTAAACTTAAAAAATATTTCATTTAACTACCTTTTTCATCTGTAAATCATAGGTGTATTTATACTAATTGTTATAATTTAACAATAAAACAGATATTACTTTTTTTTACATAAAAAAGCCATAAATCGCATTTTGAACCTTACCGGATTTATCGGAGATTTTTTTTATTTAAGTTAGGCCACCTGACCTAACGGGTTAATCTTATCATAGTACATTGCTTCAAACTCAAAAGGCGATACATAACCCAGTGCACTGTGTACACGCTTTTTATTGAACCAATCTACCCAATTTAATGTCGCAAGTTGTACATCCGCTAAACCTTGCTAATCTGATTTTAAATATTCAATCACCTCTGTTTTGTATAAGCCATTCACCGTTTCAGCCAAAGCATTATCGTATGAATCACTAGTCGTACCGACTGATGCTCGTAAATTTGCTGTTTCTAAACGATTGGTATAGCGAATCGAAAGATATTGCACACCCCTGTCGGAATGGTGAATCACATTCCTTGGCATACCTCAATCGTGTAATGCTTGCTCAAGTGCATCGAGCACCATATCTGTATTCATACGTGTTGATACTTTCCATCCAACAATTGCTCGTGAGAACACATCAGTAATAAAGGCGGTATAGACCCAGCCTGAATTTGTTTGAATATACGTAAAGTCATTCACCTGAGATACCGTCTTGGTAGTCAATCAATAATTGAACCACTCTATCTCTGATTTCAGGGGTATATTTTACTTTTTTCATTGGAACACTACGCTTCGCTACGTCTTGCGAAGCAATGCTTCTCATCTCAGGAAAGTTGGTCTCCGACAAACCCGGTACGGTTCACAATGAGATTCATGCACGTGTAGCAGTCCTTAACAGATTTACAGGATTAGGTCGACCACTTACCCAAGTTACGTCTTAAATTTGGCTCAATTAGGGGCGCTTTGCCTTTCAAATATTTGTGCAATAAAGCCGTTGGAAAGTAACCTTGAAACAAGTTATAAGCTTCTTTTCCATAAATTAGTGAGTATTTGTATAAATATTCAACATCTGATTTTTTTTTAAACCAGATAGTGAATTAAAATAAAAACCAATAAACAAGAACAAACATCATTGGTATTTATATTTTAATTATGTTCATTTACAATAAAAATTACTAAGTCAATACATATTTAGTCTAAAATATCCATCAATCAAAAATGTGTGATAGCTTCGAACGTTAATCTTTGCATACTTGTAATTTTGAGTATTACTTCAATTCTCTAAGCTAATTCTTTACAAGTGTTCCTATCACCATAATTGTTATTCTTGTCTTCGCTATAAAGCGATCCAAACCTGCCCTCCATGGTCATAATCGCATGAACAAATTTTTAAAATACCTATTGGTATTCATCGTTCTGCTTATTATTGCAGCACTAATCTTTTTATTTAGACCTATCGCGTCTAAGAAAATTCAAAACACCAGCAATGAGCCTGTCGTTGACGCAGTCTTAGTTGGTGGTGGCATCATGAGTGCAACCCTAGGCACATATCTTAGTGAACTTGAGCCAAACTGGCAAATTCGCATGTATGAACGCCTAGACAAAGTTGCACAAGAAAGCTCTAACGGCTTCAATAATGCAGGCACAGGTCACTCTGGCTTTATGGAAATGAACTACACCTCTGAAAAAGATGGGAAAATGGACATTACCAAAGCTGTAAAAGTGGCTGAACAATTTGAAGTTGCAAAACAGTTCTGGTCTTATCAAGTCAAAGAAGGTGTCTTGGGACGACCAAATAGTTTCATCAACCCTGTACCGCACATTGCTTTCGTTTGGGGCGATAACGTGAATTTCCTCGAAAAACGTTACGCTGCAATGGTTAAAAACCCAATGTTTTATGGCATGAAATTCTCTGAGAATCCTGCCGAAATTAAACAATGGGCACCATTGGTGATGAATGGCCGTGATGCTGCACAAAAAGTAGCTGCAACACGCATGGATGTAGGTTCGGATGTGAACTATGGTTCGATCACCACTCAATTGGTCGATCACCTTAAAAAACAATCTAATTTCCAGTTACAAACATCGACTGAAGTGACTGGCATTAGCCAAAATGATGATAAAACGTGGACTGTTGCATTTAAAAACCTCACTACAGGGAAAACAGATCACGTGAAAACGCGCTTTGTCTTCATTGGTGCAGGCGGTGCAGCGGTTAAACTTTTACAAATGACAGGCTTACCAGAAGCGAAGCAATATGCTGGCTTCCCTGTAGGTGGCGTGTTCTTAATGACCGACAACCCAAAAGTCACTGAAGGTCATACTGCAAAAGTTTATGGTCGTGCTGAATTAGGCGCACCACCAATGTCTGTTCCACATATTGATACACGTTATATCGACGGTAAAAAATATGTGTTGTTTGGTCCATTTGCAACTTATTCAAACAAGTTCTTAAAACAAGGTTCTCAGCTTGATTTATTGAAATCAACCACTAAGAACAACGTTTTACCAATGACCGCTGTGGGTATGGAAAATCTTGATTTGGTGAAATACTTAGTTAGCCAAGTCATGATGACCGATGAAGACCGTTTTAATGAGTTAAAAAAATACTATCCTGATGCAAAACCAGAAGACTGGCGCATGAATCAAGGTGGTCAACGTGTTCAAATCATTAAGAAAGAACCAGGCAAACCTGCAAGCTTGCAATTTGGTACCGAGATTTTTGCATCACAAGATGGTGCTGTGACAGCCCTATTAGGTGCGTCTCCTGGTGCTTCAACTTCCCCTTATATTATGTTGAGCTTGCTTGAAAAAGCGTTCCCTCAGCAAGTAGCAGGTAAATGGAATCCGAAATTACATGAAATTGTAAAATCGTACCAACAAGAACTCAGCACTAATCCTGTGCTTCTTGACCAAGTTCGCCAATACACCAGCACAACCCTTGGTTTGAAATATACACCTATGGCTAAAGCTGCAAATGACGAAACTATTGCGGTAGCAAAAGCACAGTAATCTGCTTTAAACCCTAAAAAGGATGGACTTTTCGCCATCCTTTTTTAATTCATATTTGAAACTATTCTGTGTATGTCGCTTTTCCATTCCGATGCTTTTTTGGCTTTTCGTTCACGTGATTTTTCACTTCTGAGTGTCAATCAGTTGTGCTTAATTCTAACCATCATGATTCAAGAAGTCGTCATTGCCTATAGTATCTATCAACTCACTCAAAATCCACTCAGCCTTGGCATGATTGCCTTAATTGAGTTACTCCCCTTTATTTGCCTCTCCCTGATCAGTGGCGACTGGGCTGATCGCTATAACCGACAAAAAATTGTGCAGTGGAGTTTTAGCTGTAGCACTTTAATTCCATTATTATTTATTGTTCTTTTTTCTCAGTACCAACAACAGCACATTCAACAAAATACACTTTTATGCGGCATTTATAGCCTCATCTTTTGCTTAGGCATACTTAGAGGCATTTACAGCCCATCATTTAATTCATTACGCCCTTTTCTAACCCCCGAGTCAGCCTATAGCAATGCAGCCACATGGACCGCGCTCATTTGGCAAATAGGCGGCATTTTAGCGCCTTTATGCGCAGGACTTTTACTCGGCCAACTTGGGCTTGAAAAGACCCTCTTTATTGTTTTTTTCTTGTGTTGCGTGGGTAGCATCTGCTTATTCAGATTAAGTCCTCGTCAATTCCCTAGCCCACATAAACAGCATTTGAGCAAAAGTTTGAAAGAAGCCTATTTGTTTATTTTTAAACATCCACTAATGTTTTGGAGTATGTTGCTGGATCTCAGCGTCATGCTTTTTTGTAGTGTCATTATCTTACTGCCTATTTTTGCACACGATATCCTGCATCTTGGTGTTGAAGGCTTAGGTATACTCAGAGCTGCACCAGCTATTGGCGCCTGTATCATGATGTTGATGTTGACCTGTTATTCTCCGATGCAAAATGCATGGAGAAATATGCTCTATAGTAGTTTTGCAATTGCTTTATGTATTTTAGCCTTTGCACTATCCTCCCATGTTTGGCTCTCAGTCTTCTTCCTTGTTTTAATCGGTGCCTTTGATAGCATTAGCATGGTCATTCGACAAACTTTATTACAGCAACTCCCCCCAAAAGCACTATTAGGGCGTGTAGCGGCTTTAAATGGCATATTAGTCACTTCAGGCAATCAGCTCGGTGCCCTACACATGAGCCTGATGACGCGCTATTTTTCTGTGGTGCCAGCAGTACTTATTGGAGGGACGCTGTGTTTAATAATCTGTGGTCTAAGCTCTACTCGTACGCGACATTTATTCAAGCCATCTCCAACACTAAAAAAACATGCCCCAGTGGCAAAAAGTGAATAGTATGTTAAGCTTCAAATCCTCTTTTAATAGGATGTGAGTTTTCAATAGAGCAAATTATGAAACAGATTTTCACCTTTTCACACATTCTCTATACCAAACTCTATTCTTTCGCACTATCAGTGTTGTTGGCTTATTGCCTATTCAATGCAATTTATACGTTCATTATTGGTGGAACTGGTTTTTATTTATTTGCAACTTTTATTTTAGCTTTTCAATGTAATTTCGCGTTACGCACTTCTCTGCATGACCGTATTTACACCAGTTTAGGGATAGTTTTGCTTATTATTGGGTTATTGTATACACATGGAATTCACTTTCTAAACCATTTAAAAACAATTGTATTGGTTCCTTCTTTAATTCTAACTGCTTTTGGAATAGATAATTTATATAGAAAGCCAAATAGACTTAGTTGTCTTAAAGTTGGACTGATCCTCGGCCTATTGCTATTAGCTTATATTCAATATTATGATTTAGTAGAACTGCAAAATTATTATGACTCTTTACATAATGATGAGACTTGGCAGCAATTTGGCGCATTATAACAGCTAGCACAAAAAAATTCGGTGGGTGAAAAATTTACAATCCTAATTCTGATTTATCGATGTTATTACATAGGAAAACTGCCTTTAAAAGGCGGGTCTTGCCAGTCTAGAATTGCAGACAAAAGGGAATAAAATGCCTGTATATCCGATTCTAGAAATTGATCATTTTCAGCATCATAAACAAAAGATTTTTCTTCTAATAAGTATTGGCCATCTTGCTCACTAAGAAAATTTTAAAGTTATTTGCTTGATCAGGGAAAATTTGTTTTCTGTCAAAAAAGATCATAACAATCTTGAACGGCTTTGTTGCACAAAGCTGTTCTTAAGGGCTTTTTCAGCAATATATTTTTCAAATGAAGAAGCATACACATAAAATTTATCGCACAACCAATTGGTCCGCATATAACCGAGCACTCATTCATCGCGGAAATATTGCCATTTGGTTTGATCTTGCTACGCAATGGTATGCCCCATCAAAAGGCAAACAAGGGCGAAATCAAACCTACTCCGACGCAGCCATCCAATGCTGCTTAATGATTAAATCCTTATTCCGTCTGTCTTTACGTATGGTCACTGGCTTTGTGCAAAGTCTGATTAAACTTTGCGGATGAGCAGCCCCGAATATCAGTGATATTCGTACACCACGCTTTGTAGAGGACAAAAGCATATTGATATTGCAATTTTGGAGAATATTCTCCAGAGCTTGATAATAATGGTATTTATATTTTACCTGCTTCAGGCGAGTATGAAATTAGAGTATTACAACCTAGATCACAGGCAAGAAAAGATAAAAAACCTCAATACTGGATGAGTATTAACATTAAATAAAAGACCTCTTGCGAAAGTATCGTTTTACCTAATTTTTGAATTGGCTAAAACCTTATTAAATGTAGCTTTATGCTGTTTAAATTTTGACTAACGCAAGAAGTCTAAAGACTTGCTAGATTCTTTTAAGCTTTTATACAAGGGTTCAAAAACTATTGCCAGTTAAGCGGGGCGTGATTTTTACGCAGATGTGTTTATGTTAGTAAAATGATATAGATTACTTGTTTAATACCCCGAGGAATAATTTAATCTTGCTGTGCGTTTGTCACTTTTCTTTCAAAAGTTGATTATATCTTTCAACGTAACCGTCGTGATATTCAAGCCCTTTTGATAGGAATTTGCAGTGAAAGAATAGGCGAAGCTTATCTTAAATAATGGTAATTCCTTATCTTTAAAATAGAGAACGCCCGATGAAATTCATTAGGCGTTTACTTTAAATAAGTGTCAGCTTATTTTATAACCAGATGTACTTGTCAATCATGATTCTTTTTCTCAATTGCCTTAAAAAAACAATCTTGCTATTTTTGACTTTTCACACCATTTTGTTCAATTTGTACTGCGGCTTGCCAGCTAGGTAGTTGGCTTAAACCTGCTACGTAACGTTGGATATGGGGATAATTTTCACCTTGTCCCATATGATAAACTAAAGCATGTAGTCCAAAGCCCATCATGAAGTCAGCACCGGTTAAACGGTCTGCCACTAGAAATTCTTTATCTTTTAAATATTCATTTAAATGGCCAAATACTTTATCGAACTCAACTTGAGTATAATTTTCTAGAAATACCAACTTCGTGCCCTGCTTGGTTTCTATCGTATTAAACGTTTTTAACAAAAATGGCAGCATGGCAGAGCTTTCTGAGAAATGAATCCACTGTAGATAATCGACATAGGTAGATTCATCCATATCTGGTGCTAAATGCGGCGCAAGTTTCTGAATTAATAACTCAACGATTGCGCCTGACTCTGCAATAACTTTGCCATCCCATTCCAATACTGGAGATTTCCCTAAAGGGTGAATGGTTTTTAAAGAGTCAGGGGCCAAATGCGTGCTTGAGTCACGATAATAGCGTTTCAGCTCATAGGGCTGCTTGATTTCTTCAAGTAACCACAAAATACGAAAAGAACGTGATTGATCTAAATGATGTAGTGTGATCATGATAATTCCTATTTTTTTAAATTTTTACAACCACTTTGCCAAAGTTTTCGCCTTTCAACATACCATTGAAAGCATTGATCGTGTTATCTAAACCTTGCACCATATGCTCTTTATATTTGATTTTTCCGTCTTTCAACCATTCAGACATTTGCTGATAGAATTCCGGATACTGACTGCCATAATCATCAAAAATAATAAAGCCTTGCATGCGAATACGCTTTTTTAAAAGGGTGGAAATAAAGCCCGGTAAACGGTCTGGCCCTTGTGCTTGCTCGGTAGCGTTATACTGGGAAACCACACCACACACCGGTACACGTGCCGCAGAGTTAAGCAATGGCCATACCGCATCAAACACTTTACCCCCGACATTCTCATAATAAATATCAATACCGTTGGGAGCTGCTTGTTGTAATTGTTCTGCAAAATTTTCATCATGATGATTGATACAAGCATCGAAGCCGAGTTCTTTTACTGCATAACGGCATTTTTCAGGCCCACCTGCAACGCCAACCACGCGACAACCTTTAAGTTTGCCAATTTGTCCAACCGTAGCACCAACAGGTCCCGTTGCAGCTGCAACGACTAATGTTTCACCGGCTTTAGGCTGACCAATGTCCAACAACCCCATATAAGCAGTAAATCCTGGCATTCCCAAAATACCCAATGCCCAAGATGGATGTTCAGGTTGCATACCTAAGCTTTGACAGGCAGACCCATTAGAAATTGCGTAGCCCTGCCAGCCATTTCCGGAAAGAACCCACTCGCCTTCTTTGAATTTTGGGTTTTTAGAGGCCACCACTTGACTGACTGTTCCACCGACCATCACTTCGCCAATTTCAACCGGTGCTGCATATGAAGGAGCATCGCTCATGCGACCACGCATATAAGGATCGAGTGACAAGTAAATGGTTTTTAACAATATCTCGCCTTGTTTAAGTTCATTGAGCTCAACTTGTTCAATACGAAAATCGCTGTGTTTTGGCTCACCCACTGGCCGTTTAGCTAAAACGATGCGTTGATTAATAACTGTTTTCACACATATAACTCCATGTTTTATTTAAAAGTATTTTTCTTCACAATCAAAAACTGTGATTAAAATTTCTTTACATCCATTGTAGATGAGTTATAATAAAAAACAATACGACTGGTCTATTTTTTACAATAGAGTAAATAATTAATATGAAGCCTACTCCTATTAAAAAGTCTGAAGCGAAGCGCTTACACATTCTTAACACCAGTTCAGACCTGATTTTGCATAAAGGTTTTACTGGCGTAGGATTACAGGAAATTTTACAGAGCTGTGAAATCCCTAAAGGCTCGTTTTATCATTATTTCCAATCTAAGGAAGCTTTCGGATGTGAATTGGTACAGCATTATGTAGACAATTACCAAGTCCGTTTAAATGATGTATGGCGTTGTGATAAATCCCCTTATCAAAAGCTGATTGAGTATTTTAATTTATGGATAGAAGATCCTGAAACACAGTGTGGTTGGGCGGATAGCTGTTTAATTGTGAAACTTGCCGCAGAAGTTGCCGATCTATCTGAAGATATGCGCTCGATTATGTCCGCTGGCGTTGATGATGTAATCCAACGTATTGCTGGTTTAATTGATTTGGGAAAACAGGATCAGTCTATCCAAGCAGATACCGAGGCCTCTACTTTGGCACAAGTACTTTACCAAATGTGGTTAGGTGCAGCATTACTGAGTAAGTTGCAAAAAGATAAAACACCATTACATCAAGCTCTGAGAGCAACTAAATTTCTATTAAAAAGTGAAGATTCATAAAAATTAAATATCAACTACATAATTAATAATTCATGATAGCAGTCCAATGATTACCTATTATTGTGTTGCTATTAGATCAATTTACAATCCATGAGTATAGCGCACAATGAATTCTCCTTCTAAAGCCCTCATGACTCGTATTTTAGTTGGTTATTTAGGCTTATATCCCACACTATTACTGGTTCTCACTTTATTAAAGCCAATTACACAGCATCAAAGTTTCCCGATGATGGTGTTGATTGAAGTCATAGTATTAGTGCCAGTAACGCAACTGATTTCTTTCCCACTGGCAGGTTGGCTCATTACACAGCTAAAAAATTTTAAGAATTTGTTTTAAGAAGAATTTATGCTGGCAACAGCAATCCTAAGTCCTTATTTTGCCAACCACAAAGGTTGGCAAAATAACTTACTTAGTCGATATTAATCTGCGTAAGCTGGATAATCAATATAGCCTTTTTCCGTCCCACCATACATACTGCTTGCATCTACTGCATTCAATGGCCAGACATTGGCGATGCGATCGGGTAAATCTGGATTCGCAATAAATGGGCGTCCAAATGCAATTAAATCGGCCAGCCCTGCCTCTAAAATTCGAGTCCCTCTTTCTGCCGTATATCGACCTGCGTAAATAATCCGACCACTGAAAGTGTCTCTGACATCTCTACGAAAATCATGAGGAAGTTCTGGTGCATTATCCCAATCAGCTTCTGCAATTGATAAATAGGCAATCCCAACTTCTTCAAGTATTTTTATGGCTTCAATATAAGTCACATGTGGATCATCTTCAACCAACCCCATGTAAACACGATCTTCCTCTGTACTTTCAAATAGCGGGGCAAAACGCACTCCTAAACGATCTGCACCAACCACCTCAGCAACTGCCTCTACTACTTCACGTAAAAAACGCAAACGATTGTTTAATGATCCACCATATTCATCTTCACGGTGGTTACTATGTGCAGAGATAAATTGATTCACCAAATAACCATTTGCACAATGAATTTCAACCCCATCAAAACCAGCAGCCAAGGCATTGCGTGCTGCTTGAGCATAGAGTTGCACTAATTCTTTAACTTCTGCATTGCTTAAAGCACGTGGCATGGAAGGATCAGCCAAGGCCCCTGCATTGGGCCCGGTCTCAATAAAGACTTTAACATTACTATCAGCCCTAATAGCCGAGGGCGCGACTGGTGATGCATGATCGGGTTGCAAAGATGTATGTGAAACACGCCCAACATGCCAAAGTTGTGCAAAAATAATGCCTCCTTTAGCATGCACTGCTTCCGTCACTTTACGCCATCCAGCAATCTGTTCAGAGCTGTAAATACCGGGCGTCCAAGCATAGCCTTGACCACGGGGCTCGATTTGCGTACCTTCGGTGACCATAAATCCTGCACCGGCACGCTGTTGATAATAGGTTGCCATTAATTCATTTGGAATATTCCCTGGCTGACTACTGCGCGACCGTGTTAATGGTGGCAATACAATACGGTTTTGCAAAACATAAGGGCCTAAGCTTAAGTTCTGAAAAAGTTTGCTGTCTTTCATTTCATTGTATCCAAGTAATCATGACTTAATTGATCTAAATTAAAAAAATACCCTTCCTTCCTGTATATAGAAAAAATAAAGGAAGGAAAGCTATTAACTCAGGCCCTTCACCATTAAATGAGGGTTATTTTGCTTATTGCGCCAGTTGCTCAGAGTCAGAAGTTTTATTCACTGCTAAGCACCACAACAGACACTAGCTACTCTTTATTTCAACAATTGAAGTAATGCTGAGGCAGTTGCAGCAGAAGATGCTGGATTTTGTCCAGTAACCAGCAAGCCATCTACTTGAACATATACTTGCCAATCATCCACTTTAGAATAATGACCACCGTTTTGTTTAAGCATGTCTTCGACTAAAAATGGTACAATTTCAGTCAAACCTACAGCGGCCTCCTCAGTATTGGTGAAACCAGTCACTAATTTACCTCTGACTAAAGGCGCTCCATTACTTGCTTTCACATGACGAAGAACACCCGGGGCATGACACACTGCTGCAACAGGTTTGCCAGACTGAATCGCCTGTTCAATCAGAGAAATTGAAATCGGATCTTCCGCTAAATCCCACAATGGGCCATGCCCGCCTGGATAAAACACTGCATCATAATCAGCTACAGAAATTTCGCTAAGTTTATGCGTCTGTGTTAATGCTTGCATTGCAGTTGGATCTGCTTCAAAACGATGAGTGGTTTCAGTTTGAGCATCGGCTAAATTACTTTTCGGATCTAGTGGTGGCTGCCCACCTTGAGGCGACGCCAGCGTAACTTCAGCACCAGAGTCAATAAAGGTGTAATACGGTGCAGCAAGTTCCTCTAGCCAGAAACCTGTTTTCTTACCAGTATTGCCAAGTTGATCATGTGAGGTTAAAACGATTAAAATTTTCATGTTATTTCTCCGATAATTTTCATGATTGAGGAGCATTGTTACAGGGTCAGAGCATGCCATATACGCGCATTTAGCTTAGATGCTCATCTCGAGAATTTGGCGACTGATCTCTAATGAAACATTTTTATGTTCGCCTAGCTGTGTAAGATTATGTGATTTAAGTTGCGTAATGATGATCTCAATATCTGTCTCCCCCAGTCCATAATCGCTAAGACGAGTCGGCAATCCAAGTTGCTCAAAGAAGGCTCGAGTACGAGCAATAGCAGTATCAATACGTTGTTCTTCATCACCTTCGACAATCTGCCAGACTCGAGCTGCATACTGTAGTAATTTTTCTCGCTTCTCTTGACGACGCACTTGTAGATTGGCCGGCAACACAATGGCCAAGGTACGAGCATGATCAATACCATGTAAAGCCGTGAGCTCATGCCCAATCAAATGGGTTGACCAATCTTGTGGTACACCAGCTCCAATCAGCCCATTCAGTGCCATGCTAGCAGCCCACATCAAATTCGCACGCGTGTCATAATCTGCTGAATCTTCCAAGATTTTCGGTCCAATCTCAATCAAAGTTTGCAATAGACCTTCGGCAAAACGATCTTGTACTTGTGCATTCACAGGGTAAGTTAAGTACTGTTCCATGACATGAATAAATGCATCAACCACGCCATTTGCTAACTGGCGCGTCGGCAAGCTAAAAGTTTTATTCGGATCCAGTACGGAAAATTGCGGAAAAACATAGGGGCTGCTAAATGACAATTTGGCTTGGGTCGATTTTCTGGTTACTACCCCACCGCTATTCATTTCTGAACCAGTTGCCGGAAGGGTGAGTACACTCGCAAAAGGCAAAGCTTGAGTAATTTTAGTACCATGGGTTTCTAAAATCTCCCATGTATCCCCTGTATAATTGACTGCTGCTGCAATAAATTTAGTACCATCAATTACCGATCCACCACCGACAGCCATCAAGAAATCAATCTTTTGTTCTCGAATCAGCTCTACAGCTTTCATGAGGGTTTCGTAACTCGGATTCGGCTCAATTCCGCCAAATTCATGAATTTCTCTTGCACCTAATGCTTCACGCACTTCAGCTAAAGTACCATTCTTACGTGCACTTTCACCACCAAACAACATTAATACTTTTGCTTCTGTAGGCACATAGTCATTGATTTTAGCTATTGTATCGCCACCAAAAATAATGCGGGTCGGATTATAAAAGTTAAAATTCAGCATATTTTTATCCTAGGATGATCAACTAATTGATTTGAAAAACCACCGTTATTCATCAAATAAACTTTAAAAAAATTGGACAACACTGCGGCTTTTGACTGCACCATGTGCTAACTATACATAAAAATAGACCAGTCGTCTATTTTTATAAAAATTATTTCAGCTTGGCGACTTTAGTGATGGTTAAACACATTCAGGCTTGTTCTATAACACTTTTATTATTGATGTATTTTCACGAGCGATTGTTGTATGGAAGGTATCAACATGTATGACTACTGACATGGTCGTGAACGCATTGGCTAAAACAGTGAATGACTCATACAAAATAACGATGATTAAATATTTTAAAAGCAGATTGGCACGGTTTAGCAGATGTACAAATGCGACAGTAAATTAGATAGATTGGTTCAATATAAAGCATGTACATAGCTGCATTCGTTTATTTACCCTGTTTTGGATATTGACCCATGTAAATGATGAGATTAAGCCATTAAATAAAGTAGCCCAACTTGAATAAAAAGCCTCTGACAAACCTCACAGGGTTGAAGTGCTGCCTTTCATTCAAAATTTCAGGCAGCACATTTATACATTTAAGCGTCGGTTTAAGCTGGTAGTTTACTCGCCAAAACATCTACTTTTTCAATAGACGGTGGCTCTGAAAATAGCTCTTCGGCCTGAGCCATCAACGCAGCTGCAACCTTGCCAGATAAATGTGCTTGGCGACCCGCCTCATCAGGAAATGCATCAAAAATACCAAATGTTGTAGGTCCAAGACGTAAGCCAAACCACGCAACTGTCGCAGGTTCTTCCATTACAATAGGTAAACCGGCTTTAAGGAAAGCTTCCACTTCGTCTTCTTTACCCGGTTTAGCTTCAAGACGGACATATAAAGCTGTTTTAAGCATGACTAAAACTCCACAATTGATTAGAATTCAAACTGATTCTGTCATTGCTAATGTATGCATGTCAGAAAGTTTTGTTGTATAAAAGTTAAAAAACATCCCATAGCTGAGCCAAAATTTAGGTTTTTATTTCGACATAATGCTATGAATTTATTCAAGTTAATATCAATAACATTTGAATCAAAAAATTAAGATATGAGATGATTAAATTCAATCTTAGTTATATAAGGATCAATTGACTCTACCTTAGATTTATAACCTGACCTCTTCATCTGGAAATTATATTGCTCAAGAAGCACTCAAGAACAACATTGTACATCCTCATATCTATGAAAGTTATTTAGCTAGGAATTTGCTGTGGAACTCTATATGTTTCTCTATAAAGCTCGCAATGAAGTAATAGCTATGTGATCCTAGACAAAATAATGGACAGCACGTCCCTCTAAAGATAACGTAACTTTAAT